>NZ_JAQUZF010000126.1:4176-6513 GCF_028691475.1 Anaeromusa sp. | reverse complement strand
TTATGAAGAGACTGCGCTAAAAGCTCCTTGCCTGTGCCGCTTTCGCCGGCAATCAGCACCGTCAGTCCGGACGCCGCCATCCGCTCCGCCAGTTGCAAGCATTCCCTCATTTGCACGGATTGCGTACGGATATCTGCAAAACAATACCTCGCCATCAGCCCTTGGGAACGCAGCCGGCGTTCCTTGGTCTTTTCCAACTGCCGCAGATAGGTGATGTCCTGCACGCTGAGGCAGCAGCCCGCCGGCGCGCCAAACTGCAAAATGGTCTGCTTTCCTACCAGCAGCTCCCGTCCGGCCATTTCCACCACTTCGCCCCGCACATCACCGCCAGGCAAAAGCGCCGCCAAAGGCGCAGGAAGTACCTTTGCCGCCTTCCGGCCCAAACAGGCGTCGCCTTCCAGCTTCAGCAATTCCCGCATCGCCGCGTTGGCAACCAAAATATGCCCTTGCACATCCAACAGTAACAGGCCCTCTTTCGCCAAATCCACCACCGACTCCAACTGCGCCTTCTGCAAAAACAATTGCCGCTGTTGCTCCTTGATGCCGCCTGCCACATTAACAGTCGACTCCGCATATAAGACCAACCGCCGGCTGAGCTCGGCGCACTCCAAGCCCAAACGGTTGATGATTTCTAAAAAGGTCGAAATATCAATTACCCGATTGCCTAAATCGACAATCATCGAAATCGGCGGCGGCACCAAATGAGCCTCCCCGGGAGTCGTCGCCAGCAGGCAGTCTACGGCTTTATCCGGGTCATACGGAATCAAGCGCAAATGCCGCAAACCAACCTGGTACAAAAAGGCCACCGTCTCCAGCGTCGTCTCCGGCGCGTCGTTGACCACCAGCACCCTCGTTCCCTCAGGCAAAGTCAAAAGAGGCTCTACCGCCCCTTCGCGCACCGTCCGCTGCACCACCAGAATGCGGCTGGTATCCGGCACATAGCCCTCCACCTCCAGCACCTTGCTTTTCAGCATCACCAGCACCACGTCTTCTTCCAGCCGTGCTGGCTGCGCCAACGCATTCAATGCATATAGCCGGATGTCTACATAGCCCGCCAGCACTTCTTCCAGGTTTTCTTTTAAAAACGCCCCTAAATGAGTCACGCCGTTCGTCACTATCGCGATGGTTTTCATGAAAATCCGCCTCTCCGCAGTTAAAACACGAAAGAGCTTCTCTACTAAGCACAGCAGGAAGCTATGGTAATGGGTACGGATTCTTGCTTAGCTGCCAAAACTCCTGCTCTGCACAACGAGCGTTTTTGAGAATCACGCCGCAAAAACTATAGCCGTTTCTCCATACTATGCCGCAGACATTCCAGCGTCTCCCGCAGGATCTGACGCACCTGTTCTTCCGGCAGGCCGCAACGGCTTCCCAGCTCGCGCAAGGAGTGCCGCTTCGTATGATCTAAGCCGAAGTAGCCGCGCAGCACCCAGACCTGCTGCTTCGGCAGACGACGCAGCAGCATCTGCAGTAAGGTTTGCAGCTCCGGCGAAGATTCTTTTTCCGTGCGCAGCACATTCCAAAGCCGCGTCTCTCCCTCTTTCGCCGCGTCCAGTGAAGCATGGCCGCCCAAAAACACTTGATAGCAGCGCAGCCGCGCCCGATAGTCCGCAGCAGACAAGCCCAGCTTCCTCCAGCCCCAGGCTTCGGGCTTGCCGCGCACCAACCTCTCGCCTTCAACGCGGCGGGCTTGCACCGCTGCCTCATGCTGCCGTCGCGGCAAGTGCACCAAATATCCTTCCTGCCAAATTCCCAAATACAACCGTTTGCGAATACAGAAGGAAAGATAATTGGATAAGCAAGTCTTTTCCAGCGCCTGCGGCCGCCGCGCCGCTTCGATGAGACCTAAAAAGCCCAATTGCATGAGATCGTCTTCCTCCATGCCCAGCGGCAGCCGTCGATAGCGCCGCAGCAGATGTTGCACAAGGCCTCGATTGCCTTCCAGAAATTCATTCAAGGCAGCCTGGTCTCCCTGCTGATAGCGCGTCAGTAACTCCCGATTTCTCGCATCCCAATCCACAGCTTGTTTCACTTTATAAACAGCCCCCTTCTAAAATTATGTAAATTCGCACAATCTTTTTTTTCTCTTTCCTTTAAGAAATTCCTTCCAGGTATAATAGCGCAACTAAACAACGGCAAGGAACTGCTTCTCACACAGTTCCTTGCCGCTTATTCGATCTGGTCTTTTCTGGCGGAGACCGGATGCTACGCCATCCATGGATTTTCAGAGGAGACCGGCGATTATGCCATCCTTGGCATCGCCGGCATTAGGTACATCACGTACCGTCAGGCACTTCACGTGCCGTCGCTGAGTTCCGTTCCTGCTCCGTCGAGCCC
>NZ_JAQUZF010000126.1:0-4076 GCF_028691475.1 Anaeromusa sp. | reverse complement strand
GCTTCCATCATGCCTCCCAAAAGCTGCATGAGAGGATTGCGTTTCGCCAATTCCGCTTCATAAGCGGCGCGCAGCCAGCCCTCCAGCACCTCTTGCGACTCTGGCCGCCGCACCTGTTTGAGCAGCGCCTTTGCCAGCGCTTCCCACAAGGGCGCTTCTCTCTTTTCCGCTAACGCCTGCCGCCCCCAGGAGGCCACAGCCGGGGCCGCCGCGAGTTGACTCAGCTGCCCCCGAACCCAGCCTTCCAGCTTACCGGCCAACGCTTCCGGCTCCAGCTTATCCAGCCAGTCCCGCAGCAGCTGCCGCGCCAAGAGGAGCAAAATATAGCGGCCTTTGCCTTCTTCCACCCAGGTAATAAAGGTTTCCGCTATCGGCCAGCTTTCCAGGGCGTTTTGCAACTGACTTTGACTAAAGAATTTATCCTGCACCATTTTGGCGGTGCCGTCAATGAGGCGGCGACGATTGCGAGGAATCAGCCCTGTATGCCAAGATAGACCTAAGGGGCGGCGAAAAAGCGCTTCCACCGCAAACCAGTCGGCAATGCCGCCAACCAGGGCCGCTTCCGCGGCAAATAACATGCAGCGGGCGGCCAAGCTCTGAGGATAGGCCAGCTTAACGGCCAAACAGACGAGAAACAAAACGCCAACACCCGCTAAAATGCGGTTAGCTTTGACAAAGGGGTTCATTGTCCCACCCCCCATTCCACAAGCTGCGTCAGGAGAAATAAGAAGGCCCCTGCCAAACCGCCTACCACCGAGCCATTAATGCGGATCATCTGCAAATCATCGCCCACTTTTTCCTGTA
Organism: Anaeromusa sp.; assembly: GCF_028691475.1. Lineage (NCBI taxonomy): Bacteria > Bacillati > Bacillota > Negativicutes > Selenomonadales > Sporomusaceae > Anaeromusa > Anaeromusa sp. The sequence continues at coordinate 3,272 of NZ_JAQUZF010000126.1, read as the reverse complement.
CAAAAGCAGCCAGCTCTTCGCCGGATTTGCGGCCCAATTCGCTAGCAGCAACAAAGGAAGCCAAATCGAGAGGATGACGCTGCAGCCAGCGGCGCAGCTGCTCCTTCATCCAACGATCCAAGGCCCCTTGCTGATCTTTTTCCGCGGACAAGCTTTTTTCCACCGCCGCCGTAAGAGCTTCCGCCTGGTGTGGCAGCAAGCGATCTTTTCCTTGCAGCACCTCCTGCTGCAGCTCCTGCACCCAGGGCGTCAGCCATTGAGCAAAAAATCCAGGATGCCGGCTCAGCCACTCGTCTTTCCATTCTTCCAGTTGTTGCCGCCGTTCCGGCTGCCGCAGTCCCAGCAGCTTTTTCCAGCACCAAGCCCGCAAACGACGGCGCAGGGGCCGCTCCGGATCGGCCAGGTTCTGCACAAATCGTTCCAGCCACTGCAGTACCATATCCACCCGTTCTTCCGCCGTCAGTCCCGCAGCTCGGTTGACCATGCTGCGCAGCATGCCGCCCGCCTCGTAGCGAGCCAGCGCCGCCTCCAGCACTTCCAATAAAATCACCCGAAACTCCGCCGTTTTTAGCGCCTCACGCACCTGCCCCAACACATGAGCTATCACTACGTCGTCATAGCGCTGCCGCAGGCTCCACGCGCCGGCGCGCAGCGCCAAGGGCGCCAGCGCCGTCCGTTCCAGGCCCATGCGCAGCAGTTGATCCGCCAGCCGCCCCATTTCCTCCGGGCGTACCGCCAGGGTCATGTCCTGCAGCAGCCGCTCCAACACGCGGCGCAGCGTCTCCCGCCCGCCCTGACGCCGCAGATAGTCCAGCAGTACCGCCGCCGCATCATAGCGCTGCAGCACCTGCATAATATTATCCGGCGTCAACAGCTCTTTTTCCACTAGATCTGTCAGATCCGTTAGTATCCGTTCCTTGTTGCGAGCCACCAGGTTCGCCCGCCAGGAAATAAAGCCCAAGGGCTTGCCAAAAAGAGCAGTCACCGCAAACCAGTCCGCCAAGCCGCCCACCAAGGCCGCGCCAAAGGCGCTTTGGGCCAAAGCGCCGCCAAAGGTATGCCCGTAAGGCAAGCTCGCCGCCATCCCGGCGGCAGCCGCGCCCAGCGCCGCCAGCGCCTGATATCGTTGTTTCGCCATAAGTCACCTCGCAGAGAAAATAATGCCGCATTGTATGCGCTGAAAGTATTTCGCCTTTTTGGCCTCAGATTCCTTTATCGACAGGATGAAACACAGAGTAACCGTGACCGAGAGAAAGGACGTAACACAGAGTAAGCAGAGTAACAGAGGAAAGGCCAGAGGAAACAGTGAGAATAATAGTTTAGGTAAGGCTTGAAGTTATTGTCATTGCGAGCGCAGCACAGCAACTTCCCCATGGGGACTAAGACTTTGAGCAAGAGAAGCAGAGGACCGACTGGGCGTTACGGCTTTTTACACGCCATTTTTTGCGCCAATCGCCCGGGCCAAATCCTGAATGCATTCGCTGAGCCGGTCCAGGCGGGTTTCCACCCGCACCAAAAGATAGGCTGCAACTACCATCGGAAAACCGTACGCCGACATGGCCGCCAATAACGCTTCCATATACTATCACCACCTTTTTCAGGGTACTGCTGATTTATTCGTATCACACGCCAGGACAATTCTTTTTTCTCCTGGTTGCGTCAGAAAACCTTGAAAGAGCCCCGCTATTCCCGCGGCTCTCTTCCTTGCCAGGTGAAAAAATCTCTCGCCCTGGCGGTGCACTCATTAAATCAGCAGCACCCTTGACTCATATCTACTATTTTTGTGCCTGTTACCTGCTAAAAGCCGCACCCCGTCACCCTCATTCGTACCCTCCCTTTACTCCTGTTCAAATCCAATTCCCCCGGCTTTTCTCCACATAAAAAACCGGGTAGCAGGTTGCCCCGCCGCCCGGTTTTGATTTAGGCCAAAGCCTGCGTATCCTGCGTATGAACCTGGCAGGACACCGGCGTTACCAAGGCGCCGTTCTTGTTTTGGAACAAGCGCTTGGCGGCAACGGTCTGCATGACCGCCATTACGCCAGCCTTGGTCAGATCGTCTTTGGGGTTGGCCAAGGAAAGAGTCGCTTCTTTACCAGCTTCATCCCGGAAGATCATTTCCAAACGTTTCGTCATCGCTTTTTACCTCCTTTGCTGCATAGTAGACGCCTGTCTTACGCGTTGGTCAGATGCCCCTGGTCCACGCGCAGCACCGAGGCTACGGTGTACTGCTGGAGTCCGCCCAATGCCGTTGCGGCGTCGAAGACGTCCGCATCGGCGGCGGCCGGGTTCAAACCGCTCAAGGATACATTCTTGTACACCGCCTTACCGGCGCCGTCAAGACCGCTTTGCACGCGCAGCACCATCTTGCTGGATTCCACTGCTTTGCTTACTGCCATGAAACTCACCCCCTTTCACTCAGAGATATTGCGCGGGCGAGCGTTTGGCAACCTTTCTTTTTTATTTTTTTACCGCCCAGGCGCAGCGCATGGCTTCCGCCGCCCTGGCCAGAAGCCGCGAGACCGCTTGATGGCTTACACCCATCTGTTTTGCAATTTCCTGCAGCGTCCGTCCCTGCAGCCGTTCTTGCACGACTTGCCGCTGCCGCGCAGACAGCCGGTCCACCGTTTGCCGTAGTTTTTCTTCCAGCAGCTTTTTCTCCACCTCTTCTTCTACATTTTCCGCCCCAGACGCCTCGGGAAAGTCCTCGGCATCCAGGCTCCCCGCCTGCCGCTGCCAGCATTTACATTCTTTTTGAAAGGCGTTCCAGACGGCATAGGTCACGCACTGCGCCGCATAGCCTTCAAAATGGCCGCTGCCTGAACGGTATTCCCGGACGGCTTTGGCAAAAGCCAGCCAGGCTGCGCCCTCCATATCTTCGCGAATGCTGCGGACAAAGCTTTGTCCCGCCCGGGAACGCACTAAGCCCGTAAAACGGCGGCACAATTCACCGAACGCTTCTTCCTTGCCTGCTTGAGCTTCTTGTACCAATTCTTCTATGCTTTGCATTTTCTTCCACCTCATGGCGGAAGACCGGTCTTCCTATAGTAGCGCTACCCTCTATATATCCCCAGGGCGTCATTTACTGTGGCAACGCCAAAACAAAAGGAGCAGCCAAGAAGACGTTGCTTCTTAACTGCCCGCGTTGTATTTACAGTATAGCGCTAGAGAATCGCCGCGATAGTAACATCGGACTGCATGATCGGCAAACGCAAAACAAACTCGGTACCGCCTTCGCCACTGGTAAAAAAGATTTCCCCATGATGCTTTTGCAC
>NZ_JAQUZF010000019.1:0-31705 GCF_028691475.1 Anaeromusa sp. | reverse complement strand
AGCGCCTCGGTTATCGAACTCCAGACGACCTTTTCGAAGACTTTCTTGACTCTATTTATGCTGCTTAATTTAAACTACTGTTCTACTTTACCAAAGTGTTCAACTTGCACTTGCAATTTGCGTTATAAAAACAAATCAATAGTTCCTTAATTATAGTAAGACAGTTTTAACAATATTTCGAACACAATCGTCTGAAAGGTCAAAAATAAAAACCGAACAGTCACATAAATGACTGAACGGTTTTTGTTTGTTTATTAAACCTATTTTTTTAGATATCCAAGTTGCGCACGCGATGGGCGTAATCTTCGATAAACTTACGGCGCGGCTCTACCTTGTCGCCCATAAGTACCGTGAAAATCTCATCGGCTTCCATGGCATCCTCCATGGATACCTGCAGCAGCGTGCGGCGTTCCGGATTCATCGTCGTTTCCCAAAGCTGCTCCGGATTCATTTCGCCAAGACCTTTATAACGCTGTACCGCCACATTGCTGTCGCGACCAATACGTGTCAAATGCTGATCCAGCTCATCATCGCTATACAGGTACGTATGATCCTTGCCTTTTTTGACCAAATACAGCGGCGGCTGCGCAATAAATACATGCCCTTCCGCTACCAACGGCTGCATATAGCGATAGAAGAAAGTCAAAAGCAGCGTGCGAATATGCGCGCCGTCTACGTCAGCATCGGTCATAATAATAATTTTACCGTACCGGCGTTTGGAAAGATCAAATTCTTCGCCAATACCGCTGCCAAAAGCGGTAATCATGGAGCGAATTTCTTCGTTATTCAGGATTTTATCCAGACGCGCTTTTTCCACATTGATGATTTTACCGCGAAGCGGCAAAATCGCTTGGAAACGACGGTCACGCCCTTGTTTGGCGCTGCCGCCAGCACTGTCTCCTTCGACCAGATAAATTTCAGTCTGCTCCGAATCCCGGCTGGAACAATCCGCCAGTTTACCAGGAAGACTGCTGATTTCCAAGGCGCTCTTGCGGCGCGTCAGTTCTCTGGCTTTTCTAGCTGCCATACGCGCCCGGGAAGCCATCACGGCTTTTTCAATAATTTTTTTGGTAATCGCCGGATTTTCCTGTAAGAATTCGCCCAGTTTTTCGGAAACCACGCTATCGACAATGCCACGAACTTCACTGTTGCCAAGCTTTGTCTTGGTTTGTCCTTCAAATTGCGGTTCTTGAATTTTAATACTGATAACCGCCGTCAATCCTTCACGGATATCTTCGCCACTGAGATTTTCGTCAGCTTCCTTTAGCTGATTCAATTTCCGGGCGTAGTCATTAATAGAACGCGTCAAAGCCTGCTTGAAGCCGCTCAGATGAGTACCGCCTTCTTGGGTATTGATATTATTGACAAAAGTAATGACATTTTCTACATAACTGTCATTGTATTGCATAGCAATTTCCACCAAGGTGGTTTCTTTGCCGCCATTAATGGCTATCGGCTCCGCATGCAGTACATCCTTGGATTTATTGAGATATTGCACAAAGGAGCAAATACCGCCTTCATAGTGAAATTCTTCTTCCTTGCCTTCTGCGCGCTCATCTTTGAGAGTCACGCGAATGCCGCGGTTCAAAAACGCCAGTTCCCTTAAACGATGCTTTAAGGTATCGTAACTGTAAACCAGTTCTTCGAAAATTTCCTCATCCGGCCAAAAAGTAACTTTCGTACCGGTTTCTTCGGTTTCACCGATCATGGATAATTTTTCTACGGTAATGCCGCGTTCAAAAGCGATACTGTATTTTTTCCCGCCGCGTTTCACTTCTACTTCCAGTCGTTTAGACAAGGCGTTAACAACAGAAACACCTACGCCATGAAGACCGCCGGATACTTTATAGCCCTCGCCGCCAAATTTACCGCCCGCATGGAGAACCGTAAGCACGACTTCTACCGCAGGCATGCCGGATTCATGCATGTCTACAGGGATGCCGCGGCCGTTATCCTGCACGCAAATGCTGTTGTCAGGCCGCATTTCCACGGTAATATTATCGCAATAACCGGCCAAAGCTTCGTCAATACTATTGTCCACCACTTCATACACTAAATGGTGCAGCCCACGGACGGACGTACTGCCGATATACATACCAGGACGCTTACGTACCGCTTCGAGACCTTCTAAAATTTGAATTTGCTCGGCGCCATAACTACCGTTAACCACGGTTTCTTCACTCATGTTTATCCTTGTCCCCCAGTACTGTTTTCATCATGAATATCCTCATAGATAAAAAGCGCTCGTTTCTTCAAAGTAACAGAAGAAATAGCCGAAAAATACAACTGATTATTAGTAACAACCACACTTTTAGGATGTCCCTCGGAAATATCAATAATCTTTTGATTTTCCCGTGCATGATTGATAAATTTACGATTAATAACAAACTTATTTGTTTTATAATCCGTAATGGCGATGACGGAATCCAGCGGAATGACTACATCAGACCCTAGATGAAGAAACATATTTTTTCCTCCTGAATTTTTCTACGGTACTCATTTTCAACTCTTCCGTCAGCGCTTCCGGCTGCAACCCTGTTGTCAGCATGACCAGCGTGGACAAACGCAAATCGTCCAGCCGCTGCTCCTGTAAATCCCGGAGCAACCCAGCCAAAATATCCGCCTTTACTGAAGTGTATTCGTAAGAAGTACACTCTATATATTGGCGCAGCTGTCCATATAAAAGCCACGGAGCGCCTGTAAGCAATTCTCTAATGTTCTGTCGTTTATCACGTCTGGCTTCAAAAGCGCAAATAGAGCACTCTTTTTCCCCCGGAGGCCGCAGCCTGCCGCAAGAAGCACAAGCTTGCCAGCCATGTTCTTCTTTCCAGCGCCGAGATAAACGAATTTTCTTTAACAGCTTTAGGCTGGCGCCGCGCACGTCTTCATCATTGGCCGCAGCTGCTAATCTTCCTATTTGGCCCGCCTCTTCTTCATTCCAGCGAGCTTGATACCAGTAGCGTCTTGGAGGGGCTTCCTCCATCTCAACTGTATTGTTATTCGTCTCCGAACGCAAAATTCCTGCTTTGAAACGCAGATCACTAATTAGCTTTTCACCAGTATATTGATGAATTTTTTGTAAAATATCCGTTTTTAACAACGTCAAATGGTGCGTCCAAACCGAACTGTCCACCATAACCATAAGCACGCCAAACTCCACTTTTTGCGGCTGACTGTGATCCGCAATATCATCACCCACCAATTGACGCCAATGACCAATCAAAGAATGCATGGCAAAGGGTTTGGCGATATTCATTTTACGAATAGCCTGCGCCAAAACCAAGCTTAAAGGCTGCATGCGCCTCTCCTTTCCACACATCCCAACTGCACACGATAACATTCATCTTGAAGCCGGCTGGGAAAATAAGCGGCTTCCGTACCCGTAATAAAGGTCTGAATGCGTTCGCGGATAAAAGAAAGCAAATGCTCCCGACGCCCGGCGTCGAGTTCGCTCATCACGTCATCTAAAAGCAACACCGGATATTCGCCTGTCTCCGCTTTAATAAATTCTAATTCCGCTAATTTAAGAGCCAAAACGCCTGTACGCTGCTGTCCCTGCGAACCATAGGCCTTTAAATCCGTATCGTTCACCAAAAACTCCAAATCATCGCGATGGGGACCTACGCCAGTAGAACCGCGAAAGATATCCTGGCGGCGGCTGGCTTCCAATTGCTCCATATACCAAGACGCATCAGGACATTCCAAGCCTTTAGCGGCTCCCTGCAGTTGATAGCGCACCGCCAGCTCTTCTTTGCCGTCAGTAATGCGGCGCTGCATCAAATTAGCCAGCATAGAAAGCTTTTTCACCGCCTCTTGACGCCTAAAAACGAGCCAAGCCGCCAAAGGAGCCAATTGAGCGTCCCAAGCCGCCAGCATGGCTTCATCAGCGGTTCTCTCGCGGCAAGAACGCAGCAGTTGGTTGCGCTGCAGCAAGGCCCTATGATATTGCAGAAAATTCTTATAATATAAGGGATTTGACTGCGAAAGCTCGCTGTCTAAAAAACGTCTGCGCAGCTGCGGCGCTCCCTTCACAAGGAGCAAATCCTCCGGCGCAAAAAGTACAGCGTTAAAAAGCCCCACCACATCTCGTGCTTTGGCTGGTTGGCCATTAATCTGCACCTTTTTGCCGCTTTTTTTCGTTTCCGGGCGTGACAGAATAAAATCCAAGCGATGCGAAACCTCTTTGCGGGAAAAGAGCAAGGAAATACTTCCTTGGGGCTGCTGCCACCGAATCATTTCCGCATCAGTAGAAGTCCGATGGGATTTAGCGAAAGCGCAAAAATACAAGGCTTCCAAGATGTTGGTTTTTCCCTGTCCGTTATCTCCCAAAAAAAGGTTAACTTGTTCCCCTACCGGCAATTCCAAGGTTTCATAGTTTCGCACATGTCGCAGCGATAAACTTTGAATCTGCACAGGTTAGGCCTCCGCCGCCACAACTTGCCATCTGCCGTTCTCGGGAATTTCCACTTTATCCCCGGGATACAGCTTTTTACGACGTTCTGTAGCTGCAACGCCGTTAACGAAGATTACACCCTCTTCAATCAGCCAGCGGACCTGGCCGCCTGTATCTACAGCGCCAACCAATTTTAACAGCTGATCCAGCTGTATGTAAGGCGTTGAAATTTCAACAGATTCCATTAGCGCCACCTCAATCCATTCTTCTACTCTTAGTTTTATTCTACTTCGTAGTTCGTAACCCTCAGTCGTACCCTCCGGTTACTCCCTCTATTGCTCTACTCTTTTTTTGTTTTTACTATTTTAGAGCTTCTTATATCCTCATAGGAGTTACCACATAGGTATACTGGCTTTCTCCTACCGGCCTAATAGCCGCAGGACTTAAAGACGTATTCAAGGCAATGGTGCACTGCTCGGAATCGATATTTTTGAGAATATCTAATAAGAAGCGCGCATTAAAAGCAATTTCCAGCTCATTTCCTTCCAATTGGCAAGAAACGCTTTCCGAAGCGGTACCAATGTCCGGATTGCTGTAAACAATAGAAAGATGATCTTCTTTAAAGAACATGCGCACCGTATTGTATTTTCCTTCTCGAACCAGCAGGAAAATACGCTCCATAGCCAGCAGCCATTGCTGCGTATCAATCGTAGCCTGTGTTTGTACTTGCGTCAACAATACTTTGCGATAATCAGGAAATTGTCCTTGAATTAAGCGAGTAACTAAGTAGACCGAACCAAAAACAAAAGCAACCTGTCCATCTAATACATGTACTTGAATTTGCGTATTAGCCGGCACAATACGGCAGATTTCATTTAAAAGCTTAGCCGGCACAATCATCTTAGCTGTCGTTGTCGCCGGTTCTACGCCATTTTGAGCTAAAGCCATGCGATGTGTGTCGGTAGCTATCATCTGAATGACGCCTTCGTTAATTTCGATCAAGCAGCCTGTAAAAATAGGCCGAGCTTCATCGCTGGAACAAGAAAAGTAAGTTTTTTTGACAAGATCTTTTAATACATGATCCCAAATAGAAAAAGAAATACGTCCTTCTTGGGGTTTTAAAACTGGAAAATCTTGGGGAGGTATCGTTAAAAGCTGGTAGTCGTAACTGCCGGACGCTTCCTCTGTGCTGACTAGCTTTAACGTGTTTGAGGAAATTTCCTTTGATAAAGTAACCGTCTGCGAAGGCAAGCGACGAATCAGATCATAAAAATAACGGCCCGAAACTACCATCTCGCCTGGTTCAGCTACTTCTGCTTCCATCGTGTAAATCATGCTTGTCTGATGGTCGCTGGCTTGCAATTGCAGGCAACCGTCTTCTGCATTCAAATAGATACCGCTTAAGACGGGGATTTGCGCTTTAGAGGGAACGGCAATTTGTACGGTTTGTAAAGCTTGATTCAATGTGTCTTGTTGACAGGTTATTCTCATTTAGAAGCAGCCTCCTTCAGGGCAGGTTTTGCTTATTAATACGTGCTTATATATATAGAAAATATAGTCGTAATAGTAGTAGGGGGTGTGGGCTGTGTGGATAAGTGGATAGAGCTGTGGAAAACATTGAATTTGCACCTGTGTGTAAGTTGTGGATGTTCTAGAGTATAGTTATCCACAAAATCAACAGGAAAACGAGGTGTAAAAGATATGCACAACTTACGCACAGGACATTCTCTCGGTTACTCACAAGCTTATACACAAACTACACATTTTCGATGCGTTTGACCAATTCTTTGAGGGTTTGGGTGAGCTTGGCGTCTTCATTTCGCTCGCGTCCGATCTTGTCATAGGCGTGGATGACGGTAGTATGATCGCGGCCGCCAAACATTTCGCCGATGCGAGGTAGCGACGTATCCGTAAGCTCCCGGGCCAGATACATGGCGATTTGCCGCGGATACGTAACATTGCGTGTCCGTTTTTTGGCCAGCAAATCGTCTACTTTTAGTTTGAAATACACCGCCACAATGTCTTGAATTAGTTCTACGGTGATTTGCCTCGGCTGGTTAGCAGGAAAAATGTCTTTCAGCGTTTCCGTCGCGAGGGCAATGGTAACTGGTTGTTTGACAAGGGAGGCGTAAGCCATAACGCGGATGAGAGAGCCTTCCAGTTCACGGATGTTGCTGTCGATGCGGCTGGCGATAAAGACGATAACGTCGTTAGGAACATCCAAGTTTTCAATAATTGCTTTCTTACGTAAAATAGCGATACGAGTTTCTAAATCTGGCGCTTGAATGTCGGCGATCATGCCCCATTCGAAACGGGAACGCAGGCGATCTTCGAGGGTTTGAATTTCCCTGGGCGGCCGGTCGCTGGAAATGATAATTTGCTTATTCGCTTCATGCAGCGTATTGAAGGTGTGGAAAAATTCTTCCTGGGTGTGTTCCTTTTTAGAAAGAAACTGAATGTCATCTACGAGGAGCACGTCGATATTGCGATATTTTTGGCGAAAATCTTCCGGGTTGCCGTCGCGGATGGAATTAATAAGTTCATTAGTGAATTTTTCGCTGGAAATATAGAGAACTTTTAAATGAGGATGACTTTTTAGAATGCGGTGGCCAATGGCATGCATGAGATGGGTTTTGCCTAAGCCGACGCCGCCGTAAATAAAAAAAGGATTGTATACTTTCGCCGGGGCTTCGGAAACCGCTAAAGAGGCGGCATGGGCCAGACGGTTCGAGTTGCCGATGACAAAGGTTTCAAAGATATATTTTGGATTCAGGAAAGCAACCGGGTCGTTGACCGTAGCGGAAGCGGAAGCAGAAGACACATATTGGGTGTTGTCGGTTTCTATCAATGGCGCTGCCGGCAGGGGCGAGATGTTTTGTAGCAGCGGAGCGGCTGTGACAGGGGGCGCGATAATGGGAGCCGGCGCCGTTTCTTCAGTGCTGGTTTCAACAAGGCTTACTTTTATGTGCATCGGGCGCTTTAAAATACGTTCCGCCGCTTGTTGCAGGACGGGCATATATTTGGATTCCAGCCAATCTTTACGAATTTGATTGGGAGTGCCAATCACGAGTTCCTGCTCGTCTAGGTGCAGCAATGTATTTGGTTGAATCCATGTAGCAAACATGGGGTTTTTTATGGATTGTTGAATTTCTGCCAATAGCTGTTCCCAGATAGCAGTAAGTTGTGATTGTTCCATAATAAGAATCGTCCTTTCTTGATCGGCCTCTTTTATCAACAAAAACCATACACATAAAAATAAGTTATCCACAAACTATCAACAGATGTGTATAAAAAATGGAAGATTAAGGGTTTTTGGCGAAAAAAAAACAACAGCAACAGATTTTGAAAAGTAAAAAGGCCTAATTATTTTCGGTATAATGCGGCCTTTGATGATTGTTGCTGTTTTTGTGGATAAAGTTGTTGATAAGTGGCGTGAGTTGTGGATAACTGTGGATATCTGCTGTGGATTTATCCTTTTAAAAGGTGTTGGTTAAACTTCTTGTGTGTCTATCTTAGCAAAATAAGGGGAAGTTATCAACAGATTTTTGCGTTATCCGCAGGGTAAAAAGCAAGTTATCAACAGGATATATGGAATTAGCAAGGGATTTTTCTTGACACCTTCTTGCGTCTTGCATATAATTTGAATAGTTACGGGTACAACGGCTTTATGCCTGTAGCGAGGAGGTGCAACAGAATGAAGCGTACGTATCAACCTAATAATCTGTGGAAGAAAAGAACCCACGGATTTCGTGAGCGCATGAAAACAAAAGGTGGCCGTCTGGTTTTAAAGAAAAGACGCGCAAGAGGCCGCAAAAAACTGTCCGCATAATAGGCCGCCAAGCGTGGCCTATTTTTTCCATTCGGACTTCGGCTTGAGGAAAGCATGCATTGTTTTAAAAAATGTGAGAAGCTACGCAAAAATCAAGAGTTTCAAGCGGTATATAAAGAAGGACGTTCTTTAGCTAACCGCATGCTGGTACTTTATGTACTTCCTATAGAAGGTACGGAACGAAAAGTAGGTATTTCTGTCAGCAAGCGTTTGGGTTGCGCTGTGGTGCGCAACCGTTGTAAAAGGCTTTTGCGGGAAGCGTTTCGTTTAAACCGTAATTTTCTTAAAACAGGAGTGCAGCTTGTTTTTATTTGCAGAAAACCTATGGTGGGCAGCCATTATGAGGCTGTAGCTGAATCTTTTAGGCATATTTGTCGAAAGAGCAAGGTGTGGCAAACAGGGGGAGAGGAATCGTGAAGCGTTTGCTCATGGGAGCCATCGTTTTTTACCGAAATTTTCTTTCCCCGCTAAAGCCGCCAACTTGCCGCTTTATGCCGACTTGCTCTGAATATGCTTATCTTGCAATTGAAAAATACGGTGTTGTCCGCGGTACTTGGCTGGCTGTTAAGCGTTTGGCCAAATGCCATCCCTTTCATCCGGGAGGATATGACCCTGTACAATAGATAGAAACGGACGTAAGTTTTTTTGTAGGTTTAAAAAAAGACAGGATGGTGAGATTTTGTTCGAATTATTCGATTCGGCGATTTTGGTATTACAAGACATTTTGAATGTTTTTTATCAACTAACAGCAACTTTGGGTTTTCCCAGTTACGGTTTGGCTATTATTTTAATGACTCTGGTGATTAAAATGATTATGTACCCGTTGACTGTGAAGCAGGTAAAATCCATGAAAGGCATGCAAATCTTGCAGCCTAAAATGAAGGAACTGCAGACCAAATATAAAGACAAACCGGAAAAATTGCAGCAGGAAATGATCAAGCTTTATAAGGAAACCGGTGTAAATCCTATGGCCGGTTGCTTGCCTCTTGTTTTGCAGATGCCTATTTTTATCATTATTTTTTACGGATTGCGCGACTTTACCTTTAATGGTGCGACAGCCTTTTTGTGGTTGACCGATTTGGCGCAGCCAGATCCTTTGTATATTCTTCCCGTGTTGTCGGCTTTGACGACTTTCTACCAGCAAAAACAAACCTCGACAGAGATGAACCAGCAGGCGAAGATGATGCTGATGTTCATGCCTCTGTTTATCGGCTATATTAGTACGACCTTCTCCAGTGGCCTGGTGTTGTACTGGGTGACGATGAATACGGTGCAGATCGTACAGCAATGGTGGATGAGCCGCGATGCGGCGTAAGCTCGGATAAGGGGGCAGGAACAATATGCTGAAATCTGTGGAAAAAACGGCTAAAACTATGGAAGAAGCGCTTGCTAGCGCTTTGGAGGAGTTAGGTGTCAGTGAAGACCGAGTAACGGTGGAAATACTGGAAGAGCCTAGTAAAGGGCTGTTTGGTTTTATTGGCGGTAAGCCGGCTCGGATTTTGGTCAATGTGCGTCCGTTGGATGCATTGACTGTAGGTAAACAGTTTTTAAGCGACTTGTTTCAATCCATGCATATTGCAGTAGAATTGGAAGTGGCTGTTCCAGAAGAAGAAGGCCCTGTGGCCGTCAATCTGCGCGGTGAAGATTTGGGTATTTTGATTGGCAAACATGGTCAGACGCTGGACGCGCTGCAGTACTTGACGAATTTGGCGGCTAATCGCGACGCGGAAGAAAAAATAAAATTCGTCATTGATGTGGAAGAATACCGGCGGCGGCGGGCGGAAACGCTGACACGTTTGGCGCAGCGCTTAGCCAGCAAAGTGAAGCGTATGGGCGAACCGGTTGTCTTGGAGCCTATGACGCCGCATGAGCGTAAAATCATTCACATGGCGCTGCAGGATGATCGCCGGATTTCTACGTATAGCGAAGGCGAAGAGCCTAACCGTAAAGTAGTAATTGCTCTGAAACGCTAGCAAATCGTAAAATAGCGTAATGAAATGGTGTGCAATGCCCCGCAAACTGGTGTACTTTCGCTTGTACGCTATGTTGTGGGGCGTTTTTATTAAGGAGGAAGGATTATGGCTGAAGATACGATCAGCGCCATTGTGACGGCTCCGGGAGAAGCCGGTGTGGGCATTGTGCGTGTTTCGGGGCCGTTGGCGCAAAACGTTGGGGAGGCTTTGTTTTGCAGCGCTTCAGGACGAAAGCTTGCCGAGTTGCCTTCCCACTATGCGTCGTATGGCAAAGTGGTAAATCCTGTAGACGGCGCAATGGTTGATGAAGTATTGCTGTTGGTGATGCGGGCGCCGCATTCGTATACTCGGGAAGATGTGGTGGAGATTCAATGCCATGGCAGTCATGTTTCCTTGCGCCGTATTTTGGCGTTAACCTTGTCTTGCGGCGCTCGTTTAGCCGAGCCCGGGGAATTTACGAAGCGAGCTTTTTTAAACGGCCGCTTGGATTTGACCCAGGCGGAAGCGGTGATGGACGTCATCCGTGCTAAAACAGAGGCGTCTTTGCGATTGGCGGTACGCCATTTGGAAGGCGGTTTGGCGGCTGCGATTCGGGCGGAGCGGGAGCGCCTGCTGGCCTTGATTGCTCATATTGAAGCGCTGTTGGATTATCCGGAAGAGGAGATCGAAGAAGTCAGCGCCCGGCAGGCGGCAGATGGCGCTGCTTTGTCTGCAGTTGCTTTGCAGCGCCTTTTAGATACGGCCGACCAGGGAAAAGTGTTGCGCGAGGGGCTGGCAACAGTCATTTTGGGCAAGCCTAATGTAGGCAAGTCCAGTCTTTTGAATGCGCTGGTGCGGACGCAGCGGGCGATTGTGACGGATGTGCCCGGAACGACGCGGGATGTGATTGAGGAATATGTGAATCTGCGCGGCGTGCCGCTACGTATCATTGATACCGCTGGTATTCGCGAAACCGAGGATATTGTAGAGAAACTGGGAGTAGAGCGCAGCCGGCAAATGCTGGAGGAAGCGGATTTAGTCTTGGTGCTGCTGGATACTTCACGTCCCTTAAGTACAGAGGACAAGGAAGTGCTAACGCTTCTGGGAGCGCAAAAGAGTCTTGTGTTATTGAATAAAAGCGATTTGCCTCCTCTCTGGGGAGAGGAAGAAATCCGGACGTTGGCGCCTGGGCAGCAAGTACTTCGCATTTCGCTTGCCGCCGCTTCCGGCTTAGAGGAGTTGGAGGAGGCTATTGTGCAGCAGGTGTATTGCGGCGCAGCTAGTCAAGGAGAAGGACTTTTAGCGGTCAATGTGCGCCAGGAGGCGCTCTTGCAGCAAGCGGTTCGTCATTTGCAGGAAGTAGGGGTGGCAGCAGCAGCAGGCATGCCGCTGGATTGCTTATCCATTGATTTACGCGCGGCTTGGACTTTGCTGGGGGAAATTACCGGCGATACCGTGGGCGAAGATATGATTACAGAGATTTTCAGTCGCTTTTGCATCGGCAAATAATTAGGATAAAAGCGCCGGACATGGCGTTTCTAGGGGGAGAAGGCTTTGGATCACGCAGGAAGTTTTGATGTGATTGTCATCGGCGCCGGCCATGCCGGCTGCGAAGCGGCGTTAGCTGCAGCGCGCATGGGCTGTTCGACGCTGGTGGCGACGCTGAATTTGGATAATATTGCCTTGATGCCGTGCAATCCGGCAGTGGGCGGTTCCGCGAAAGGGCATCTTGTGCGGGAAGTTGACGCCTTGGGCGGCGAAATGGGCGTTAATACAGATCTTACTTGTATACAAATGCGTATGCTCAATACCGGCAAAGGCCCTGCGGTCCATGCTTTACGGGCGCAGGCTGACAAGGTAGTGTATCAGCGGCGCATGAAGGAAGTCATGGAAAACCAGCCTGGACTTTTCATTAAACAATTGCTGGTAGAGGAACTGCTGGTGGAGCAGGGGGCTGTCAAAGGCATCCGCTGTGAAACCGGTGAAGTTTACGAAGCTTCCTGTGTGATTTTGGCGTCAGGGACGTATTTGGGCGGCAAAATTATTATCGGTGAGACCGTTTACGCTGGCGGTCCTAATGGACAGCGGGCGGCGGAAAAACTGACGGCTTCCTTAAAAGAGCATGGCGTCAAGTTAATGCGCTTTAAAACCGGCACGCCGGCCAGGGTCGATGCGCGGTCTTTGGATTTTTCTAAAATGATTGTTCAGCCAGGGGATGAAGAATGTCATAATTTTTCTTTTCTCAGTGAGGTAGCAACTAGAGAACAGTTGCCCTGTTGGCTGACCTATACCAACGCGGAAACACATCGGATTATCCGGGAAAATCTGCACCGAGCGCCGATGTATACAGGGGTAGTAGAGGGTGTGGGGCCGCGCTATTGCCCGTCTATTGAGGCAAAGCTTGTTCGTTTTGCGGAAAAAGAAGCCCATCAGCTGTTTGTGGAGCCTGAAGGCCGTAATACGCAGGAAATGTATGTACAAGGCATGTCTACCAGTCTGCCTATGGATGTACAGCTGGCTTTCTTGCGGACCATTCCAGGACTTGAGAAAGTAGAAATCATGCGCGCCGGCTATGCCATTGACTACGATTGCCTGGAGCCGACGCAGCTGACGGCGACGCTGGAGCACAAGGCCATTGGCGGCTTTTTTTCCGCCGGTCAGTCTAACGGCACTTCCGGGTATGAGGAAGCTGCAGGACAAGGCCTTATAGCAGGCATTAACGCCGCCTGTAAGGTGCAGGGCAAGGATCCTTTGGTATTGTCCCGCAGCGATGCGTATTTGGGCGTATTGATTGACGATCTGGTGACCAAGGGAACCAATGAGCCTTATCGAATGATGACCTCTAGGGCGGAGTATCGCTTGCTCTTGCGTCAGGATAATGCAGATCTGCGTTTGACGGAAAAAGGACGCCAAGTAGGCTTGGTCAATGACGAGCGCTACGCGCGTTTTCAAGCGAAGAAAGCAGCTATTGAAGAAGCTGTAGCACAGCTGAAGGAGCGGCATATCGGGCCGTCTCCGGCGGCGCAGCAGGCGCTGACGCAAATGGGAAGCAGCGAACTAAAAAGCGGTATTTCTCTATACGGTTTGCTGCGTCGTCCAGAGGTGACTTATGCTATGTTAGAGGAGCATTTTGAGGCGCCTGCGCTGGCGGCGGAAATAAAAGAGCAAGTAGAAATTGGGGCGAAATACGAAGGCTATATTAAAAAGCAGCTGGAAGAAGTGCAGCGAGCGGAAAAGCTGGAAAGCAAGCTGCTGCCGAATAATGTGGACTATCTTTCCTTGCAGGGGCTGGCTGTAGAAGCTAGGGAAAAGCTGCAGGAAATCAAGCCGCGTTCGGTTGGGCAGGCCTCGCGTATTTCCGGCGTATCTCCTGCGGACATTGCGGTGCTGTTGGTGCATCTGGAACAGCGGCGCAGGGAGGAAGAAGCATGAGTTTTACAGAACATTTTCGACAAGCCGCTGCGGCAAGCGGTTATAAATTATCGGAAGAACAAATTCATAAATTTGAGATTTATTATCAGTTATTAGTAGAGTGGAATCAAAAAATGAATCTAACTGCGATTACTGAACCTGCGGAAGTCGCGGTAAAACACATGGTGGACTCTTTGACCGCCTTTGAGGAACAACTGTTTTTCTCAGGGGCCTCTGTGGCGGATGTAGGCACTGGCGCTGGTTTTCCCGGGGTGCCCTTAAAGTTGTTTCGCCCTGATTTGCAGCTGACCTTGATTGATTCTCTGCAGAAGCGTTTGAATTTTTTAACAGCTGTCATTGAGGCTGCTGGTATAAAAGACGTAGCGGTGTTGCACTACCGAGCCGAGGAAGCCGGTCAAAAGAAAGAGCTGCGTGAAGCCTTTGATTTTGTTACCTCTAGGGCAGTAGCGAGGCTGCCGGTTTTATGCGAGCTTTGCTTGCCGCTGGTAAAAATTGGCGGCTATTTTATAGCTCTTAAAGGCGCCCAGTATGAGGCTGAATTAGTTGAAGCGGAGCGCGCTTTGCGCGTTTTGGGAGCAGAAGTCGCGCAGGTGAAACCGGTGCAGCTCCCTGGTTTAGAGGATATACGAGCAGTAATCTATTTGAAAAAAGTAAAGGCAACTCCTAAGGCCTACCCGCGCCGCGCGGGGCTGCCGGAGAAAAAACCTTTGATCTAAGGAACCACTGATTTAATGGGGAAAGGGATATTGAACAGGAGAATCGGAGAACCGGAGGGTCCGCAAGAGAGTAAAAAAATGTACTTTCTATTTCCCGGGAAATAGAAAGTACAGCGAGAGAATAATAGTCCCTATTTCTCTTTGCATATTCTCCATCTACTCCTGTTTATAACCCGTGCCACTCATGCGTACCCTCCCGTGACTCTCGCGACTCTTGTTCAAATTCCCGTTCCCTCTGGCTTTTCTCTGTTATTCTGTTCCTCTTGTTCGTTCCCCTTTAAAGGTCGTATAGCTGTTTTTTGCAGGCTCTATGAAAATAAGATAAACGCATGCTATAATCAGTGTAGCATTACATAGCTTCCCGGATTTTTGTGGTTTCACAAACCGGGGAAAGGGTGGAAATCCATGAATCCTTTGACGAAGCTTTTTGGTTTTGGACAAATAAAAGAAGAACCTAAAGAAGAAGTGAAAGTAGACGCAGAATCGGCGAGCGAGCCGGAGGCGACGAGGGAAGCAGAGCCGAAGCAGCAAGAGGTGCGTTCGGTTTTAATTGAGAGCATTCAGGCTAACCGGTTTCAGCCGCGCAAGACCTTTCATGATGAATCGCTGGAGGAATTGGCGGCATCAATTCGGGAGTTTGGAGTGCTGCAGCCATTGTTGGTGCGTCCTTTGGAAGAAGGGTTCGAGCTGGTAGCTGGCGAACGGCGTCTGCGTGCGTCAAAGCTGGCCGGCTTGGCGGAAGTGCCTGTGATTTCGCGCGAGATTGGCGATAAAGAAGTAGCTGAGATGGCCATGATTGAAAATCTGCAGCGCGAGGATCTGCATTTTTTGGAAGAGGCCGAAGGCTTTCAGCAGCTTATTGTGCAATTTGGCTTTACTCAGGAAGAATTGGCAAAACGGGTGGGGAAAAGTCAATCCACATTGGCCAATAAATTGCGCTTGTTAAAGTTAGAGCCGCAGGTACGGCAGCGTTTGCAGGAAGAGCGTTTATCGGAGCGTCATGCCCGAGCGCTTTTAAAGCTGGAGTCCCCGGAGGAGCAAGAAGAAGTGCTGGCTGCGATTTGCGCGGAGCAGCTTAACGTGCGACAGACGGAGGAACTGATTGCTTGTCGTCAACAATCTCCAGAACAGGGAAACGAGAAGAGTAAGAAAAAAGAGCGCAAGCGTCTGACTGGCGTGATTCGGGATGTGCGCATTTTTTTGAATACCATTCAGCAAGTGGCGGATACGATGAAACAAAATGGACTTGCCGTACAAATGCAGCAGCGTCAAGAAGAGGATGATATTATCGTGGAGCTGCGCATTCCGAAGAAAAAAGCGGCTGGGAAATAACAGGAAATGAACAAGTAACAGGATTGAACAAGAGAACCGGAGTCACGTGAGGGTACGCAAGAGAAGAAAAATAAACGGCTGTTGTAACATGTGATAGTACATGCTGCAACAGCCGTTTATTTTTTACTAAAATCTAAATTTAATCAATGCCGTAACCCTCATTCGGGCCCTCCGGTTCTCACTGCGACTCATGTTCAATCCTTATTCTCTGGCTTTTCTCTGTTACTCAGTTACTCTGTGTTCCGTTCTCTTATCCGTATTTCTCAGCCCATCAGTTTTTTAGCTAGCTGCACGGCGGCTACGCCGTCCGGGGCGTAGGCTTGCGCGCCAGCCTGGGCGGCATAGTCGGCAGTGACCACAGCGCCGCCGGCAATAACTGGAACTTGCAGTCCTGCTTGACGCAAGGCGCTAATCGTAGCGTCAATAACCGGTAAAGTGGTGGTCATCAGAGCGCAGAGGCCGACGGCGTCTGCGCTCTGTTCTTTGACGGCGGCGACAATGGCTTCAATAGGCACGTCTTTGCCAAGATCGATAACCGTAAAGCCGTTGTTTTCCAGTAAGGCGGCGACAATGTTTTTCCCCAGATCGTGAATGTCTCCTTTGACAGTAGCCAAGACTACTTTGCCTAGAGAAAGCGTAGCTTCACCGGGAAGCCGGTCTTTGAGCGTAATAAAGGCTTGGCGCATAGTTTCAGCGGACAAAAGCACTTGCGGCAGAAAGCAGCGCCCAGCGCCAAAGGCTTCACCGAGTTCCGTCATGGCGGCGGTAAGACCTTGATCGGTAATTTCTAAAGAAGAGCGCCCTTGGGTTAATGCTTCTTCCACCAAGGCCGGTACGGCTTCTTTTTCTCCTTCAATAACGGCTTGACGCAGACGCCCTAAGATATCCGCAGGTGTAGTTGCTGCTGCAGGCGCAGCAGCACTAGGCTGCTGTGCTTGGGCGAAAGCTTGGCTGTAGCGGCGACCATTGCTGTCGCGGCCAGTAAGGGCCATAGAAGCGGCCGCGGTTTGCATCATGCCTTGGTGCAAGGGATTGAGAATGGGGGCGTCTAGGCCAGCTGCAAAGGCCATAGCGGCAAAGGAAGTGTTGACAGCATCCCGTGCAGGAAGGCCAAAGGAAATATTACTGAGGCCCATCGTGCTGGGATAGCCGAATTCTTCGCGATAAGAACGCAGCGTAGCCAGTGTTTGCAGGGCTGCGTCCGCTTCGGCGGCGACTGTCAGCGTCAGGGCGTCGAGAATAAAATCGTTTTTTCTAAGGCCTTGCGCTTGTGCGGCGGCAAGAATTTGGCGGATAACAGCCACCCGTTCTGGAGCGGTAGCAGGCACGCCTGACGGAGAAATAGGTAGACATAATATAGCTGCGCCGTAGCGTTTGGCCAATGGCAAAAACTGCTCTAGCCGCTCTGGTTCGGCGGAAACCGAGTTGATTAAGGCGCGGCCGGGATATTGCTTCAGTCCGGCTTCTAAGGCGGCGGTATCGCTGGTGTCAATAGCCAGGGGCAAGTCGACGAGCATGGATAGTTCTTCAATGGCTCGCTTCATAACAGGGGCTTGGTCAATGCCGGCAACTCCCATATTCACGTCCAATACTTGTGCGCCGGCTTTCACCTGAGCCAAAGCGTCACGTTTGACCATAGCGAAGCTGCCTTCACGGATTTCCGCAGCTAAGGCTTTGCGTCCGGTGGGATTGATGCGTTCGCCGATAACCGCGGCCGGTAAATCAGCGCCGAGCCAGACGGTGCGGCTGCGGCTGGTTAAGGCTACGCGGCCTGGCGTAGGTTTACTGCGCTCTACCGGTGAGAGAGAAGCGGCAGCTTGGCTGAGAGCGCGAATATGAGCCGGAGTTGTGCCGCAGCATCCTCCTAAATAGGAGGCTCCGGCGGTAACGAGTTTCGGCGCCCAATGGGCCATTTCTTCCGGCGACATGGGGAATATAGTTTCGCCGTTTACCAAGTGCGGCATACCTGCATTGGGCTGCACGCTAAGGGGAAGATGCGTAGCGCGAGCTAATTTTTCCACTACCGGAAGCAGTTGTTCCGGTCCTAAGGAACAATTGGCTCCCAGAACATCAGCTCCCATGGCGGTAAGTAAAATAGCAGCTGTTTCCGGGTCGGTGCCTGTGACGGTGCGCCCGTCGGCGCCGAAGGACAGCTGACAAATGACCGGCTTGCTGCTAGAGTCTTTAGCCGCTAAGAGAGCTGCCCGCATTTCTTGGATATCAATAATAGTTTCAATAAGCAGCAGATCGACGCCAGCGGCGTCAAGAGCGCGGATTTGTTCGCAAAAGACGTCATAGGCTTCATCAAAGGATAAATCGCCAAGGGGATGAAGCAACTTGCCCGTAGGACCAATAGAGCCTGCGATCCGCGTTTCCGGGCGGCAAGCAGCTTTGGCAGCATTCACCGCCTTTTGGCAAATAATGGAAATTTGATTTTGGAGACCATAATGAGTCAATTTAATGCGATTAGCGCCAAAGGTATTGGTTTCAATAATCGTAGCGCCATGTTCTATGTATTGGCGGTGAATGGAGGTTACGACATCTGGCGCCTCTAAATTCATGGCCTCCGGGCAGGCGCCTACGGCCAAACCGGCATTTTGCAGCATGGTGCCCATAGCACCGTCAAAAATAGCAATCATTTACGATGGTTCTCCTTTCGGGATGCGCAGTTTTCTTGTTCGCAATAAAGGCAAGTCGCAGTTTCGCTTGCGGGTAAGATTAAACGCTCTTCATGCGGCGCCAGGCCGATAACGGCGGTGACGGATTTACGCGGTACCAGCATGCAGCTTTCGGTAACAGACAGTTGGATGTGTTCGCCTTGGGCTGCTTCGACAACCAGAGACTGATCGGTAATGTCCCAGTCTCCATAGCCGGGACTAAAGCGCCGCAAGGCTACAAGGCCGACTTTGGACATTTCTTGAGCAATAAAAGAATTGACAGCGTCAGCGGTTTGTTCGACGGCAGCGGTAGCCGCCGCATCTAGGAGCAAGCCAAGGGCGTAGCGATCTTGTTTAAAACAGTTTTCAATGGAACCTTCTAGTTCTGCGCCAATGGTTACGGCCATAACCGCTATTTGCACAGAGCCTTGCAGGTGCTCGATAAGGGGCTGGCTTTTTAACTTTAGCGGAGTAGGGCTAAGGATGATTTGATTGCGATCATCATAACCGTATATTTGCCAAATACCTTTGGGCTGAATGAGCAGCAGCGCTTCTTCGCACGCTTCCTTAATTAAGTTGTCAGGAAAGTCTTTGGCCCGGGCCAAACCAGCATAGCGGCGCATTTCCTTTTCATCGATTTCTCTGATCATAGGATGATAGAAAGGCATGGCACAAGCGCCTCCTCTCACTAAAGTAGTGGTTTCTTCATTATAGCATAGGAAAATAATGTGTTCGATATTTTATTCTTTCTCTATTTACTATATCAGAAATTTAAAGTTTTCACGGCTGAAAAAACTAGAATTTTCAAGGCCTAGGAGCTTCTGCAAAAACGGCGGAGGACTTTGGGCTTTGTTCAATTTTTTCTCTGTTAACTCTGGCCTTTCCTCTGTTACTCTGTGTAAACCGTACCTCGTGCTACTCCTTCGAGCCCTCACGTGACTCCGGTTCTCTTGTTCGTTTTCCGCTCTCTGGCTTTTCTCCGTTCCTTTGCTTGCGCTGTGTTTCGTTCCTGCTTCTCTTTTTTTAAAAAATGTTTCACGTGAAACAAGAAAGTGGCAGGGAAAAAGTAACGCTATGTGGAATGAAAGAAAAATGAGCTTTTGGAAAGAGTATGAGGTGAACGGCTTGGCTAGAGTAATTGCAATTGCCAATCAAAAAGGCGGCGTCGGCAAGACAACGACAGCAGTAAATTTGAGCGCCTGTTTAGCTGAAAATGGCAAAAAAGTATTGTTAGTAGACGTGGATCCCCAAGGAAATGCTACAAGCGGCTTAGGAATCAATAAAAAAGAGCTGCAGATTTCCTTGTATGATGTACTTGTAAGTGATACGCCGCTAGAAGAGGCGGTAGTAGCGACCGAATTGGAATCTCTTTTTTTGGTGCCGGCTACCATTCAATTGGCCGGGGCGGAAGTGGAATTAGTTAGCGCCTTTTCCCGGGAGTTGAAATTAAAGCGAGCCTTACAGAAAAGCCTGGAAAAGTTTGACTACATCCTTATTGATTGTCCGCCTTCATTGGGGTTGCTGACTATTAATTCGCTTTCGGCGGCCGACTCTTTATTGGTGCCGATTCAATGTGAGTTTTATGCGTTAGAAGGCTTGTCTCAGTTGATGCAGACAGTTTCGCTGGTACAAAACAACTTAAACCCTCAGCTAGAACTAGAAGGCGTTTTGCTGACTATGTTTGACGGACGTACGAATCTATCCTTGCAAGTGGCGGAAGAGGTGCGCAGTCACTTTGGCGGTAAGGTTTACGAAACGATCATTCCGCGCAACGTTCGTTTGAGCGAAGCTCCAAGCTATGGGCAGCCCATTATAAAGTACGATCCTCGCTCTAAAGGAGCCGAAGTATATGGGGAACTGGCGCTGGAGGTGATTCGACGTGTCTAAAACACCGCAGCGTGGCTTAGGGCGCGGCTTGGATGCCTTGTTTCATAATGCAGCGTCCGAAGAGGTGCGCACAGTACCTCTTGGTAAAATTACACCGAATCGCTTTCAGCCAAGAAAACATTTTGATGAAGATGCCTTGGCTGAATTGTCGGAATCCGTGCGTCAATACGGCGTTTTACAGCCTATTGTGGTGCGGCGGACGATGACTGGTTATGAATTAGTAGCCGGAGAACGTCGCTGGCGGGCTTCACAGCAAGCCGGCTTGAAGGAAATTCCTGCAGTAGTACGGGATTATACTGACGGGGAAATGACGGAAATTGCGCTGATTGAAAATCTGCAGCGCGAAAACCTCAATCCCATTGAAGAAGCGGAAGCCTATAAACGGCTTATGGAAGAGTTTGGTCTAACGCAAGAGGAGGTGGCGCGTAAGATTGGACGCAGTCGGTCGTTAATTGCCAATACCTTGCGTTTGCTAAATCTTCCGGTAGGTGTGCAACAGCATGTATCCATGGGGCTATTAACAACCGGACAAATTCGGCCGATTCTGGCGTTGCCGACGGAGGCGCTCCAAGAAGAAGCAGCACAAACCATTTTAGAGCAAGAATTGTCGGCTCGAGATGCGGAAGAATGGGTACGTCGTCTAATGGCCGGGCAAAAAGAGCGCAAACCTCGCCAGCAGAGCGAAATTGTTCCTGATGTATATTGGCAGGATGCGGAAGATCGTTTGCAAAATCGCTTAGGGACCAAGGTTCGTATTAAACCTGGTAAATTGAAAAGTAAAATTGAAATCGAATTTTATTCCCAAGAAGATTTGGAACGTCTTTTAGAGTTAATGCAGGAGCAACAGAGTCTTGGCAGTTTTGCTTTAAAGCAGCAAGGACCCTTTAGTGTGTAATTTGTGTTTCACGTGAAACAATATGGAAAAAGAAAAGACAACGGCAGCTTAGCAAAGCTTCCGTTGTCTTTATGGTTTGCCATAATTTTGCGCTTTTCGCGGTTAGATAATAAAATGTAGGGGCGATGCTAACGCACCGCGAAATACACGAAATATGCGAAAGAGGCGGTTAAAGGCTAAGAGCTTCTGTAAAAACGGCGGCATAACTGTATTTGAGACAAGATTTACGCGCGACTCCTGTTCGTTTTTTCTCCATATTTCTTTTTTTAGAGGTGAAACTATGATTTACTTGGATAATGCCGCGACAACCTGGCCCAAGCCTAAGGAAGTAGCAGAAGCCGTTGCCGCCTGTATTGAAGCGGTTCCCGGCACGCCGGGACGAGGTTCGCATCAAGGGGCCAGGCAGGCGGCGCGTATCGCTTTTGAAGCCAGAGAAGAAATTGCGGCGTTGTTTGACGTTGATGATGCGACGCGGATTGCTTTTTGCGGCAATGCCACGCAGGCGTTGAATACGGCTCTCTTTGGCTTATTACAGCCAGGAGATGTGGTGGTTACGTCTTCTTGGGAACATAATGCGGTAGTAAGGCCATTGCATGTTCTGGAACAAAAAGGCGTAGTCATCCGAAAAATCCCTCCCACCCAAGAAGGACCGCTGGATTTAACGGCGTTGGAAGAGGCTCTCCCGGGGGCCAAAGCGTTAGTTCTGACGCATGCCAGCAATGTAACCGGCGCTATTCTGCCGCTGCAGGAAGCGGCAGCCCTGGCGGCTCGCCATGGCTGCCTGGTGATTGTGGATGCGGCGCAAACGGCAGGGGTGGAAGAAATTAAAGCCTTCTGGGGGTTGCATGTCATTGCTTTTGCCGGTCATAAAGGTCTGCTAGGGCCGCAGGGCACAGGCGGCTTATATGTAGCTCCTCAGGTTTCCGTAAAGCCGCTAATTTTCGGCGGTACCGGCAGCCGCTCGGAAGAGAGGGAGCAGCCTTCTTTTTATCCGGATTGTTTGGAAAGCGGCACGTTAAATACGCCTGGCTTGGCTGGGTTATTGGCAGGCGTGCGGTTTGTGCGTACCACGGGAATGGAAAAAATTCGTTATCGTGAGAGCGAGTTGGCCGAAAAATTGCGTACGGCCCTTCGCAAGATGCAAGGAATCAGCATGAAAGGGGAAAAGCAGGGGCAGTTGCAGACGGCGGTGCTTTCCTTTACGGTAGAGGGGATTGATAGTAATGTGGCGGCTTTGTGGCTGGAAGAAAAGGCAGGCATAATTTGCCGAGCCGGGCTCCATTGCGCGCCCTGGGCGCACGAGGCTTTGGGAACGTTGGAAACAGGAACGATTCGTTTGAGTCCAGGCTACTTTAATACAGACGCAGAAATAGAAGCGGCTATTAAGGCTCTGCACCAGTTGACGCAAGCGTTTTGATTTTAAGGAGGTTCTATATGATACAGGGAAGCGTGGTCAATGCCGCGGCGATTGTTGCAGGCACTGCCGTGGGGCTGCTGCTGCGCAAGGGCATTCAGGAACGATACCAGCAGACCGTGTTAGCGGGTGTAGCCATGTCGGTGGGGCTGATTGGCGTGACGATGGCGCTGAAAACACAGAATATTTTATTAGTCATTGTCAGCATGGTTCTCGGGGGCTTGGTGGGCGAATTTTTAGATATTGATGCGCGCCTGGAAAAAATGGGAGCGTGGCTGACCCAGCGGCTGGGAGCTCAATACGGCAATGTAGGCCAAGGCTTTGTTACGGCCAGCTTGGTGTTTTGCATCGGCGCCATGGCGGTAGTGGGCTCGATTCAAGATGGTATGACCGATGATGCGGCGACGCTGTACGCGAAAGCTACGCTCGATGGCATTGCTTCGGCAGTCTTTGCTTCTAGCATGGGCGCCGGCGTAGCGCTTTCTGCGGTGCCGGTGCTGCTCTATCAAGGCGGCATTTCTTTGGCGGCAGCGGCTTTTGGGGCTACGTTGCCAACCGCGGCTGTCACCGAGATGAGCGCCGTCGGCGGTCTTTTGATTGTAGGCATCAGCATGCGAATGATGAATTTAGGCGATATTCGTATTGCCAATTTGCTGCCAGCCGTATTTGTGGCGCCTCTTTTGGTTTTGTTTTGGCCGGCTTAATGTAAAAACGATTAACGAACCGCGAAACACACGAAAAACGCGAAAAGGGGTTTTACTCTGGCTTTTCTCAGTTACTCCGAGTTGCGTTCTTTCCTGACAGGTATAAATAATTGGCTTCTTAGGGGAATTTGTAGTAAAATACCACATGCAGATGCGTGTGGTTTTCGGCAAGGGTCTGTGCGGTTTTAACGAATAGCCGTAGTTACATAGGGGAGGATGCGATCGATCTTGGGACAACAGGAATTAATAGAAATTCAGCAATGGATTTTGAACTATCTGCCGTATTTGTTGTTGGTCTTTGCGGTAATGGTGCTGATTGCACTGACATTTTTCATTAATCTGAACTTCAAAATGAGTAAGTCCAAAAAACGCTATGAGAAATTGATGACCGGCATGGAGGGTGCGAACCTAGAGCAATTGCTGGAGAATCATATCAGCGAAGTACGTCAGTTGCGAGGGCAGGTAGCGCAGCTAACGCAGCAGGTAGAAGAGCTGACGGCGGTTTCGCGCGTGTGTGTGCAAAAAGTTGGCGTAGTACGATTCCGGGCTTTTGAAGATACTGGCAGCGATTTAAGTTTTGCTGTTGCACTTTTAGATTCAGAAGACAACGGCGTGGTTCTGTCCAGCTTGTTTGGGCGAACCGAATCCAGAGTCTATGCTAAACCGGTTGAACATGGCGCTTCCAGCTACCTTCTGTCTACAGAAGAGAATGAAGCGTTGAGTAAGGCAAAAAAGCAAACTCTGATTAATTAATAAAAGAAACAAAGGAATTCCTGATACTGCAGAAAGCTGCGGCAGGAATTTTTTGTTTTGTGTCGAATAAACCATTTTTGGGAGTTACTTCCTAAGACCTAAGAAAGGAGGCTAGTGGTTTTGAAAAAACCGGAGCAAAAAAAAGAACGTAAAGATTTTACTCTGATGATGGTGCCTCACCATGGGCAGAATGTGCGCTCGATTCGGATTCCCTTGCAGTTAATGCAGACGGTTGCGGCTGCTATTTTTGTTTGCGTTGTTGCTGTGGGCGGTATGACTCTTTCCTATCGCAGCCAGGCATCTATGGCGGACGCAGATAAGCAGGAATTAGAGCAATTGCGGCAGGTGAATCTGGTGCAAGCGCAGCAGATTGATCAGCTGGCTAAGGAAACGGCATCCATTCAATCAGATATGCAGCGTTTGAATCAGCTGGATGCTGATTTGCGCCGCATGGTAAACAGTGAGGAAAAGGCAGATGTGTCGCGTGGCGGTATGAACCGTCCTGCTAATGGAACTGCTTATGACGGTCAAGGCGGGCCGGAAGCAAAGCCTTCAGCAGGGGATTTGCTGAATGTGGTCCATGATCTTCGAACGCAAATGCAAGAACGGGAAGAAAGCTTAAGTCAACTTCGCAGCAATTTATTAGAAAAGAAAGCAGTTCAGGCGGCCACTCCATCCATTTGGCCTGCCAGCGGGTCGGTAACGTCGCGTTTTGGTTGGCGTAATTCTCCTTTTGGCGGCGGTAGCGGAGACTGGCACCCTGGTATTGATATTGCCAATGACTCAGGAACGCCGATTTTGGCTACAGCTGAAGGAACGGTTGTAGGAAGCGGCTGGGTTAGCGGCTATGGGTATTTGGTGGAGATTGACCATGGAAATGGCATCCACACCTTATACGGACATAACTCGCAGAATCTTGTTTCTGTGGGTCAGCACGTGACCAAGGGGCAGCTTGTTTCCTATATGGGCAGTACCGGCTATAGTACGGGGCCGCATGTGCATTACGAAGTGCGCGTGAACGGCAGCGTGGTCAATCCGGCCAGTTTCCTTTAAGAAGCAATTTCGGTTCCTGAAATAGGACAGAATCATTTAGTCAACGGTTTCCTAGAAGCCGTTGACTCATTTTTTATTGGACTATGTATTAAGATGGAGGAAGTATGTTTAGAAAAAAAGGCGATGCAACATCCGCTCCGGTGGAAACTATGATTAGCAAGGAATGCGAGCTCTTAGGCAGTCTTGCAGCAAAAGGGAGCTTGCGTGTTGACGGTAAAGTTGCCGGTGATGTCACTACCGATGGTGATGTATTGGTGGGAGAAGGCGGCTTGATTGAAGGCGACATCCAGGCGCAGAATGTTATCTTGGCCGGAACGGTACGGGGAAATTTGAAGCTTACCGGTAAATTGGAGTTGTATCCGACGGCTCATTTAACAGGAGACGTGAAAGTAGCGGTTTTGAACATTTCCAATGGCGCCTTTTTTCACGGAACTTGTGAAATGGAAAAAATTCAAGCGTAGTTTCTTCCTATATATACTGTATAAACTATAGAATCAATCCTCGCTCTGCTTTTTCTGGGCAGCAGCGGGGATTTTTTTAGTATTAAAAACGCTATGTCTTTGGGAGGAAGATGTATGTATACAGCAAAACAATACAAAACATACTACTCTTCATTCAAGGCGGTTTCTAGAAAGACAATCCTGCGTCCATAGGCAGATTACGCGCACTAATTAACACTTTGCGCAAGGGGATGACTGTGCTTGCAATAGGGTATTTGCAGTATAAATATACAAAAAACAAAACGCTTACCAAAAACAAAAACGCGAAAACAAAGGATTTGTCAGAAAAAAGCTTTTTTTAAAATGCATATTGACAGTATAAAACCATGGTTTATAATAAATACTAGTATGAAAACACTGTTGTATACAAAAAGACAAATGTTTTCAGGGAGTGTGCCTAGGGTTCCGCGCTATTTAGCGGTCTGGTCCAAGCGGCACAGGAGAGGCGAAGCCGCCTCTTTACACCGTGGGTAGAAAAGACCCTGCGGAAGGTCCCGGCGGATGTCGGCACTTTGCGCAGGGTCTTTTCCTTTTTTGTTCAGCGAAAGAAAGTAGCGCTGACGCTGCGATGTGCTTGATTGGTTTTGCAGAGAGAGAAGGAAGGGAGACAGTCATATGTGTAGAATTGGCGCCATTAAGAGCAGTCAAGTATTCCACCCGTCTGCCGCATTGCGGCTCATGCTGCCTCAACAAAAAGGGCACGACAATTCCGGTTTTGCTATGACCTTGCAAGATTTGGAGGGACGTTTCGCCGAGCATAAGGACAAGCCGCTGTTGTCGTTGGCTTGTACTCAGCGGGGGGCCAAACTGGTAGAGGATTATATGGACTCCGCCGGCTTTACTCCCCTGCAGGAATGGATTCCGCGGGGCAGCCGCAAAGCGGGCCTGGATATCCAAGCGATGCCGTACTACATTTTTCGTCAATACGACTATCCGGACTATTTGGCGACCGCTCCGGCAGAAGAAAAGGAAGATCTGCTTATGGATACCCGCCTGGCTTTGCGGGCTCTCCTGGAGCCGGAGGATGAGGGGTATGTGTATTCTTTCTGGCCCGATGTCTTGACCTTGAAAGAAATCGGCGATCCCCGGGACATTGCCACCTATTTCCGTCTGTGGGACGATACGGGCGATCTTTTGGCGCGCAACCTTGTGGTGCAGTGCCGTCAAAACACCAACTACGACATTGTTCGCTATGCAGCGCATCCCTTCTTTTTACAGGGCTACACCCTTTGCGCCAATGGCGAGAATACCTTCTATACCAAAAACAAGGAATACCAAAAATCGCTGCATCGCGGTTATATCGGTTTTGAATCGGATTCGCAAAATTTCCTTTATACCTTGCATTATGTGCTGCATGAACTCAAGTGGCCCCTGCAGTACTATAAACATGTAATTACGCCGCTGTCATTCAGCGAAATGGAAGAACGGCCGGACAAAGAGGTGCTGACTACCATTCGTCAGTCTATGGGGCATTTGGAAATCAACGGTCCCAATACGGTCATCGGTCTTTTGCCGGATGGCCGGATGATGACTTGCTGTGACTCCAAAAAGCTGCGGCCTGTTGTCCTTGGCGGCGATGCAGTGACGAAAGCCATTTCTTCCGAGGTGTGCGGCTTGAACGCCATTTTGCCGGATCGTGATATTGCCAGCGATATTTATCCCAATGAACGGGAAATCGTGCTGATTAACAACCAGTTGGAGGTAGAGCGATGGAAACAGTAAGAACCCAGGATGTAGGCGTCAACGACCTCAACTGGAAGATAGAATACAACCCGGAGCGGTGTACTCTTTGCGGCAGCTGTGTAGCCGCGTGCACCTTTGGCGCTATTGAAGCGGCCGTAGAACGCCGCAGCAGCGTCGTTTCCCGCGGCCCCGTGCCTAACCCTGTGAAAGAGCATGCTGCGATGCCCGTGATTCGTCAAAAGCGTTCTGTAGCGAACGCCTGCGTAGGCTGCGGCATGTGCGAGAAGGTCTGTCCCAATCAGGCCATCCGTCCGGTGCGCAACGCAGACACGCGTCAGAATTTGCTGGCCCGGGCCGGCGGCGCTACCATCAAACGCGGCGGCCGGACCAATCTGAACGCCGATCGTACGCTGGACCGGATTGTGGTGGGCCGCATTTCGCAGATGACCGACCCTTCGCTGGATTCGGAGCGTCATACCTTTGATATGCGCACGCCTTTAGGGCGCGTGCTCCCACCGTCGCAGCTGCCGTTGGCTTCGGCAAACGGTTCGCTGCAGTTGAACGGTCATACGCCGCCGGTAAGTTGGATTTATCCGATTATTTTCAGCGATATGTCTATTGGCGCGCTGTCGACCAGAGCCTGGGAAGCCTTGGCGCTGGCTACGGCCTATCTCAATGAAAAGCATGGCTTGCCGGTGCGCATGTGTTCCGGCGAGGGCGGCATGCCGGTGAAGCTGATGGAATCCGAGCAGCTTAAGTACGTGATTCTGCAGATCGCTTCCGGTCATTTCGGCTGGAACCGCATCATTCAGGCGATGCCGAAAATGAAAGTCGATCCGGCGGCAGTGATGATCAAAATCGGCCAGGGCGCTAAGCCCGGCGACGGCGGTCTTTTGCCGGCGGCCAAGGTGGCTTCGCATATTCAGGCCATCCGCGGCGTGCCTAAGGCGGACCTCATGTCTCCGCCTAACCATCAGGGCTTGTACTCCATCGAGGAGTCGGTGCAGAAGATGTTCCTTTCCATGAACGCCGCTTTTGGCTTCCGGGTGCCCGTGGCGATCAAATGCGCTGCTTCGGCCACTTCGGTCTCGGTATATAACAATTTGCTCCGTGACCCGTACCGCATTTGCGGCGGCTTTTTCATCGACGGCATCCAGGGCGGCACCGGCGCAGCCAATGAAGTGTCGCTGGATCATACCGGCCATCCGGTGGTTTCTAAGCTGCGTGAATGTTATCTGGCGGCGGTCAAGCAAGGCCGTCAAGGCCAGATTCCCCTTTTTGCCGGCGGCGGCGTAGGCCTTACAGGCAACGCGGCGGCGGATGCGTTTAAACTGATTTGTCTGGGCGCTAACGGCGTCTTTATCGGCAAGATTCTGATTCAACTGATGGGCTGTGTCGGCAACGAACACGGGCGCTGTAATTCTTGTTCCACCGGCAAGTGTCCTACAGGCATCTGTACGCAGGACCCGCGCTTGGTAGGGCGTCTAGACATCGATAAAGCCGCCCAGGCCGTTGTGGATTACACCTTGGCGCTGAACAGTGAATTTAAGAAGCTGATGGCGCCAGTAGGCAACAGCTCGCTGCCCATAGGCCGTTCCGATGCGTTGGTGACTACCGACCGCGCCGTAGCGGAAAAATTGGCCATCCAATACGTCTGCTGATAGGGAGAAGGAGGAACTGGAGATGCTTACGATTGATACTTTGGCAGGAGGAAAACGCCTGTCCACACAAGAACTCCTGACCGCCATCAGCGAGGCGCTAGCGGCGGGAGAAACAGAATTTCATATTTTGGCCAGCGGCCAGCATGATATCGGCGGTCCCTTATGGCACCCCGAAGGAAAGTCGCTTCGTTTCACCGTGACTAATCCGGGACAGCGCGTGGGCTCCATGTGCATGCCCGGAACCGAAGTCATTGTAGAGGGCTCGTCTTCTGCAGATGTAGGTTGGCTGAATGCCGGCGGCCGCATTGTGGTCAAAGGCGATGGCGGGGACACCACCGCCCATTGCGCCGCCGGCGGCAGTATTTATATCGGCGGCCGGGCTGGTACCCGCTCCGGGTCTTTGATGAAACATGACCCTCTTTATGCGCCGCCGGAATTTTGGGTTTTGAAGCGCTGCGGCAGCTTCTCTTTTGAGTTCATGTCCGGCGGCATTGCCGTTGTTTGCGGTGTGGATGTTGAAGAGGGAGAATCAGTGCTGGGCGATCGCTCCTGCATGGGCATGGTGGGCGGCGTGGTGTATGTCCGCGGCCCGCTTCTGGGCGTATCCGCGAAAGACGTAAAAGTGCGGGCGTTGGAAGCGGAGGATATTGACTATCTGTCCAGTCACATGGAGGACTTCTTGCAGTCCGTAGAGCGTAAAGAGCTGCAAGCGGAATTGACGCAATGGGACGAGTGGCGGAAAATTGTGCCCCTTACCTATGAAGAGCGTCCTAAAAAAGTAGAATCCCATCTTTTTGATTTCCGGGCGAACGAGTGGGTTCCCGGCGGTATTTTCAGCGATGTAGTGAAGGACGATTTTTCCGTAGTTGCCTTGGTTACGAACGGTGTGATGCGCCAGCGCGTGCCGCAGTGGGAAAATGCCCGCTTTGCCGCTCCTTGCCAATTCAACTGCCCGGCATCCATTCCGTCACAAGATCGCTTTAACTTGCTTCGCGACGGCAAAGTAGGCGAGGCCTATCGTCTGGTGCTGGAATATACCCCGTTCCCTGGCTCGGTTTGCGGCAGCGTTTGCCCCAACCTGTGCATGGACGACTGTACCCGCGGCCAGATCGACTTATCCGCGCAGATCGGCGCTTTGGGCCGGTATTCGCGCAAAGTAACACTGCCGCAGGCAACGCAAAAAACAGGCAAAGCTGTAGCGGTTATCGGCGGCGGCGTGGCTGGTCTGACGGCGGCTTGGGAACTAGTGCGTCAGGGACATGACGTAACGGTTTTTGAAAGTGATGCCAAAATGGGCGGCAAAATGGAACAGGCCATTCCTCGTTCCCGGCTGGCGGCGGAGGTGCTTGAAGCCGAAGTAGCCCGCGTGGCGTCGCTGGGCGTAACGTATCGTAACAATGAGACCGTGGATGCCGCGAAATTTGCGCAGCTGCGCAAACAGTATGACGGCGTGGTAGTGGCTACCGGCGGCCATGTGTCCAAGGTTATTCCCTGGCCTGGTTCTGAGCGCTTGGTCAAAGGCTTGGAATTCCTCAAGGCTGTCAACAGCGGACAAAAACCGAAGATCGGCAAAAAGGTCGTTGTCATCGGCTGCGGCAACGCAGGTATGGATGTGGCTATCGGCGCCTATGAAATGGGAGCCGAAGAAGTTACCTGCATCGACGTGGCTAAGCCGGCGGCTTTTGAAAAGGAAATTGAACATGTGGAAGAACTGGGCGGCGTGCTGCTTTGGCCGGCGGTTACCCAGGAAATTACGGCGGAGGGCCTGCGTTTGACAGATGGCAGGCTGCTGGCGGCTGATACGGTGATCATCAGTATCGGTGAAGTGCCGGATCTATCTTTCCTGCCTGCGGAGCTGCCCCAGGAGCGTGGCTTCTTGAAAGTTGGCCCGGCCGGAAAGCTGGCGGACGGTCTTTATACTGCAGGGGACACGATTCGCCCCGGCCTCTTGGTGGATGCCATCGGCACGGCCCGCGAAGCGGCTAAGGCCTTGCATGCGGAATTGACCGGCGAAGCCTATGCGGCAAAAGAGAAAGTGGCCCTCCCGCAGAGCCGCCTCTCGACGGAGTACTTTGAGCGCTGCCAAAGCGGTCAAGTTCCTCAAGCCAAGGAAGATTATCTGCGCTGTATCAGCTGCGGCACTTGCCGCGACTGCCATATGTGTGAAAAATCTTGCCCCGAAAAAGCTATTTCCCGGGAAATACAGGAAGACGGCTCGTTCGCCTATGTTTCGGACGACAGCCGCTGCATCGGCTGCGGCGTATGCGCGGGTATTTGCCCTTGCGGCATTTGGTCCATGCATCCGAACAATGCGCCCTTGCCTTGTAACTAAACAAGTAAAGCGCCGCCCAGCGAGGCGGCGCTTTTTTCTTGCTGCACCATAATTTATAAGTTTTTATGGCTGGAAAAACTAGAGTTAGCAAGAACTGGGAAGTTCTGGATAAACGGCGGCATAACTGTATTTGAGACAAGATTTGCGCGCGTCTCGCAAAAGCAGGGGAAGGCGGCAGTTTCTTAACTCGCTGCGCTCAAACAGGCGAAACTGTCATCCGCCGTCGCCAGCATTTTCGTCCTGCGGACCGTCTTGCTCCAATAAAAGTCTCAAATACAATCACGGCCGCCGCAGCCTCAGTCGTTCCCTCACTATTAAATGCCAGCAGACGTCGCCGCGACTCTTGTTCACTCTTCGTCACCGTAGCCCTCCCTCTACTCACTTTGAGTGTTCTCACAAACTCAA
This sequence comes from Anaeromusa sp., assembly GCF_028691475.1. Classification (NCBI taxonomy): domain Bacteria; kingdom Bacillati; phylum Bacillota; class Negativicutes; order Selenomonadales; family Sporomusaceae; genus Anaeromusa; species Anaeromusa sp. Next base: position 107 of record NZ_JAQUZF010000019.1, on the reverse strand, counting down.
AACCCTTGAATTTACAGGCCTCGTAATGAGGTCTTTTTATTTTACCTCCCAACATAGAGCGGAAAATTAGTGAAGAAAAATCAATTTGGGACTTGATTTTTTCAAAA
>NZ_JAQUZF010000125.1:0-6664 GCF_028691475.1 Anaeromusa sp. | reverse complement strand
TTTTGAGCGAATGCGTAACCGCATCCTCTATCTTGCGGTTACTAAAAATAGATAGCAGCGAGAATTTGCATCCTCGCTGCCAACATTACTTTATGCTTTTACCCCAACCATTGACATAGAACCAGAATTACGAGCATTTGAACAAGAGTCGCGATGAGAATCGGAGGATAAGACGGAGGGTTACGGGATGCACGTTTTTGGTTCAGGAGAACCGTCCCCCTGAACCAAAATAACCGCCACCGCCTCTATCGAGCCCTCCCTTTACTCACTCTACTCCTGTTTAAAATCACGTGCCTTGTTCTTCTCCTGCGTACCCTCCTGTGACTCCCGAGACTCTTGTTCAATCTTGGGATTAATCTTGACATAAGCAATTTCTAAGCCGTATAGTTTGTATAATAGTCATCCTAGTGGTCTTGCTAAAAATAAAAACAGAAAGAAGGCTACATTTATGAAATGGTCAGCTTGTTTTAAAGCCTATTTTACAGCCTTAGCTCTTGCCCTTTGCCTGTCTCTTCCCGGGACGGCAGCCGCCGCAGAACTTCCAGTCGGCGTCGTGGATATTATGTATGTAATCAACAATCATCCCGATGTAGCTCAAGCCAACGCAGCCCTGCAAACCGAGCAAACACAACTGCGCCAAGAGTTTACTACAAAATCCGCCGGGTTGAGCGACCAAGACAAACAAGCCCTGGACCAACAGCTTGGCAAGCAACTGGCGCAAAAACGCCAAGAGCTATTTAAGCCCATTGCCGACAGCATTCAAGTCGCCATGAAAGCCGTCGCCGATGAAAAAGGCTTCTCTCTAGTCATCTACAAAAACAGCGTCGCTTTAGGGGGCACGGATATCACCTTGGATGTACTCCAAAAGCTAAAGAAATAGGAACTGCTAATTTATTCACATCTCACATCAAAACGGCTCTTTTTCCATCAGCCATTGTCAGAAAGCCTCGGCAGAGCGCCGCTATGCCTGCGTTTTCTTTCGCGTTAAAAGAAGAAAGACGTCGGTTGTCGTGCAATCCTAGCACAACCGACCTTAGGCGCATCCAGCGCCGTTTCGTTTTGATGGAGTGTTCATTAAATTATCAGCTCCTTAACGGTAAAGTTACAAATGGAACTCGCCGAAAAAGGCAGCAGGCCGAAAACCTGCTGCCTTTTTTATTAGAGATTCTGTTAAACGAATCCTCCATCGTACCCTCCGGTCACTCCTGTTCTCCTGTTCGTTCTTCATTATTTCGGATAGTTTTCCTTCGCGGGCAGCCATTCCGCCAGCAAATAGTTCACTTGGCCGCCTTCTATTTTACGCTGAAACTGCGCCTGATAGGCAGCTTCTATCGTCACCTGCCAGCCAGCGGCTTTCCAGCTTTCCGGCATCGCCAGCGGATCGCCGTTAAAACCGGCAGGAGCGCGATAAATATCGACAATAGCCGCATAGTGTTCATGCCCTTTATCTTTTAACGTGCGAATTCGAGCAAAACGAACTTCGGCGGCTGCCTCTTCCGATGCCTGTTGCTTCACGACACCACTAAAAAAATCAGGCAGCGATATTTTCTCCTGCGGCAGCGCGTTCTGTCCGACTACACTCATACTTTGCAGCTGCGCACTGATTTGCGTCCCGTCGCCGCTGTAATAATCCCGTCGTACCAATCCTACTTCCGGCGCATAACAGGCTACCATCACCTCGTTGGGCCTAGTCAAGGAGCGCGCCTGCACCTCCACGACGCCGGAAAATAATCCCGCCGGCACCCACACCGTCTTAGTAACACTAAGCAGGCGATAGCTCCAAGCACCGTCTTCCCAGGTTGCGCCTTGCTGCAGCGGTCCCTTAAGAAGCAGTAGCTCTTGATTAGGCTTAGCGGCAAGCAAGTCTCCCGCAGGTTCACTTTCACTCAGCACTACTTGCTGCACTACAGCCTCTTCCGTCACGGAAAAGACTCTTGCCACCTGCGCCCCGCCATTATTGTCCGCTACTTGCACCCGCCCATCCTTGACTTGCGTCACCGTCCGCGTAAAACCGGCAAACTCTTGTCCATACCCAATATAGTTCCAACTCTGCCCCAGGGCGGTCGGAAAAAAATGGCGCACATCCGCCAGTCTGAATTCTTCCGCCGACATGCAATCTTGGCAAGGCCCCTTCTCGCTATGCGCCAACGCAGCAGAAGGCCAGCCGGTCCATAAGGCCGCGCAGGCTAACGCCGCAACGGCTAAAGAGCATTGTTCCTTCAAAAACTTCATCCCAACCACCTTTCTTCTGGTTCAGGGGGACGGTTCTGCTGAACCAGTCCCCCTGAGTCAATCTGCTACAGTACCAGCCAAGCATAAAAAAAGAACCCGATGCCAATGGACCCCACAACAACGCCCACACTCCAGTAGCCATAGTTTTTACTGATCGCCGACAAGGACGACAGCAAAATGCCCACCTGCAAAAACATCAACGCCTGGCCGAACATTGTATTATACTGGCTGGCAGCGTCTCGCTCCGCTTCCAGTTTCTGCGCATCTTGGATAATTTCATTTTTTTCTTTTTTGTACCGTTTGATTTCCTCTTCATAGACTGCTATTTGCTTAACAACCGCTTCTGTACGCACTTCCGGGGGCATCAACGCCGCCATGGAGTCTCGCTGCACTTGATACTGCGTTTCCTTGATGCTTTTTGCCTGATAGTACGCCCATTGATCCGAAGCGCGATTTTGCGCCAGCACCATGCGATTTCCATATCCAGCCGCCTTAAACGAAGCAATCGTGGCGCACGCCGCCAAAAGCAGTGTCGTAACCGCGATGACCGTTGTCAGGTGATCTTTCCACGTTTTTTTCTCATTCTGCCTGTCTGCCATAATAGCCTCCCAAATTAGTAGTTCTCCTATATTCCCTCTGTACGCCGCAAACTCCTGCCTGCTTTTGCGAGTTGACACCCGCTCCCAAAAGAGTATACTAAAAGCAAGCGAACTTATTCTCAGGGCGGGGTGAAATTCCCCATCGGCGGTATCCCGGCACAGCCGGGGAGCCCGCGAGCGCTTTTTGCCTAAAGCAAGAAGGTCAGCAGAACTGGTATCAAGCCAGTGCCGACGGTTATAGTCCGGATAGAAGAGGATAAGGCAGTTGCTAACGCATTGGCAAGTTCCGGCGCTTTTTCGTCCGGCTTGTTTTACTGCGTTGCTTTTACTGTCTCTTTCTTGCCCTGATTCTGGTAAGTCCGACTTAGCATTAAGGAGGAGTATTACTATGAATCAATCTTTACTTCACTCTTTTGGCACACCCGCAGAACGGGTGGAAAACGCGCTCGCCGCCTTGCGTCAAGGACAAGGCGTCCTGGTCACCGATAATGAGGACCGGGAAAACGAGGGCGATATTTTTTTTGCCGCCCAAAGCTTGACACCACAGCAAATGGCCTTGCTCATTCGCGAAGGAAGCGGCATTGTCTGCCTGTGTCTCACCGAAGAAAAAACCGCCCAGTTAGGCCTGCCGATGATGGTTGCAAACAACACCAGCAGTTTCCAGACCCCCTTCACCATTTCCATTGAAGCCGCTCAAGGCGTGACTACCGGCGTATCCGCAGCAGACCGTGTCGCCACCGTCAAAGCCGCTGTTGCCGCTGACGCTTCCGCCGCCGATCTGCGCATGCCCGGACATATGTTTCCGCTGCGCGCCCGAAAAAACGGCGTTTTAGATCGCCCCGGTCACACCGAAGCCAACGTGGATCTCATGCGCCTTGCAGGCTTAGCACCAGCCGGCGTTCTCTGCGAACTCACTAATCCTGACGGTACTATGGCCCGTCTGCCGGAAATCGCCGCTTTTGCCCAAAAACACGCCATGCCGGTTGTGACGGTCGACGATATCATCGCTTACCGCCTGCAGTTCGACTGAGAAATAGAAGTCACCTAACAAGAGTCACGAGAGTCGCGGGAGGGTACAACTGAGGGGTACGATTTCCACTTTATAATTCTACTTGCAAAAAAGCCATCGGCACTGCATATTGCGCCGATGGCTTTTTCGATTCCAGAATCCTCTTGCGTACCCTCTGGTCACTCTGGTTCTCTTGTTTATTCTTCGCTTCTCTAACTTTTTTTACACCAAGGCTTTGCTCCGCCAGGCGCCGCTGCGCCAGCGCCAGAGCATAGCCAGACCGCGAATCCATTCGTCCACAAGCATGGCCGCCCAGATACCCGGCAGTCCATAGCCCAAAACAACGCCTAAATAATAGCCCAAGCCAATGTTCACGCTCCACATGGATAAAACAGCCATCACCACCGGGAATTGCACGTCCCCGGCGCCGCGCAAGCCGGAAATAAGTACAATATTAAAAGTCCGGCCTGGCTCTAAAAACGCATCGATCATAAACACCAGCGCTCCCAAGGAGATAATCGCCTCTTCCGCCGTAAAGATGCGCATCAACTCCGTACGCCCCACAAACAATCCCAAGCCGAGCACCCAGGCCGCACCGAAAGCAATGCGAAAATTACGCATGCCTACGCGCGCCGCCTCGTCAAAACGCCCGGCGCCCACCAACTGGCCGATCATAATGACATTGGCCTGGCCGATAGCCAAGGAAAAAAGAAAGGCCATTTTGATGACCGACCAAGCATAGGTACGCGCTACATAGGCTTCCGAACCTAAATACGACAAAATCAGCGCCATCAGCACCGTCTGGCTCAAGGTGTAGGACATGCTTTCCATCGCTGCGGGAAAACCTATTTTCAACACCTGACGCATCTCCAAAAATGGAAAAGTAAGCAAATGGCGGAAAATCGCAGGTTTCAAGAGGCGGGTAAATAAATACCCTTGCACCAACGCGACCGCCACCGCCTTGCTGCCGACAGCCGCCAGGGCTACCCCAAGAACGCCTAAAGGCGGACAACCAAACAATCCTAAGCCCAACACCGCTGAGCCGCAAAGATTGAGGACATTCATCGTCGCCGTCACCGCCAAGCATTGCCTGGTGCGCCCAAAACCCTTCAGAATTGCATCGCTGGAAAACAACAGGGCGTCTAGAAAAACAAAACCGCCCACTAACAGTAAATAGGTTTTGGCATGCGCTAACAGTCCTTCTGATAAGCCCAGAAAGAGCAGTAACTCTTCTCCAAAAAGAGTCAGCCCAACGCTGGCGGATAGTCCCAGTCCCAAGCTGAACAGCAGCGATACAGCCGCCGTCTTATCAATGCGTTCGCGATTTCCGGCACCAACATTTTGGGCTACCAGCACCGAGGTTCCGAGCGAAATAACGGCAAAGACCAAGAATACATTCCATAGCACCTGGGTGCAGCCTTCCACCGCCGCAGCCGCCGAACTATCGTAACGGCTGAGGATATATACATTTACGACTCCCACCATAATAATGAGCGCTTGCTCAATAAAAATAGGCCAAGCCAATTTAAATAACGATTGCGTCCTCACAACATTCTCCTTAGTCTTCTTTCAGGTGTCAGACTATCGTAGCAAAGAAGCCTCTCCCTGTCAAAGGAACAGTAAGCTTGAACAAGAGTCGCGGCGAGAATCGGAGGGTTCGACTGCGGGTTTACGGCATTTAACAAGAGTAGATAGAGTAAAGTGAGGAAACGACTGAGGCTGCGGCGGCCGTTTAAACAGAAACTCCCAGCCCTTGATAACCCTAGTTTTTCAGCCGTAAAAACTTATAATTCATGGTATAAACAAGAGAGGAAGGCCGCTGCTGCTGCCTTCCGTTTATCTTCTGGCGCTTTAAAGCAAGTCTGCATGATCTGCTTGCGAAGCAAAGGCCCGCACTGGCGAACCATCCGCTTCGCGCAGCGGTAAAGGCATGGCAAAAAAGTCCCCACCGCTCTGCACTTCCTCTAGACGGGTCAAATTCTCAATCAGCACCAGCTCCTGCGCCAATAGCAGCTGATGAATCGCAAAATCTTTGCTATCGATAGCATCAAAAGAAATGGCATCAATCCCCACCCCTTTTAATTGGCACTTACCCAGCCAAGCCGCCGCTGCCGCCGTTAAAAGCGGATACTGCTGCAGATACTGTTCCTGCCCCCAATAGCGACTCCAGCCTGTCCAAAATAAAACAAAGTCAACTTGTGCCAACAATTCCTTTTGCCCTTGCAGCTCCCCTAAGCCGATTACACCGCCGGCGCAATTTCTCACATCCAATACCGCTGCCCGGCCCACAAATCGCTCTAAGGGCAACGCATCCAGGGTTTTTCCGTCTGCCAGCATGTGCGCAGGCGCATCCATGTGGGTGCCTACATGGGTATTCATTGCGATTTTCTTCACCTGATAGCCATTGGCGGCTACGGTGGCCACCGTTGAAAAATCCGGCGCCGGCGTCCCCGGATACACTGGCATGCTTTCATGCAACGGCTGGGACAGATCGATAACTCGCATAATTTTCCCGCCTCCTTCCTTGTCTCTCACTTACTAATTTGCTCCTTGCCTCCCGCTTCGTCAAGTTATTTTAATGAGCGACAAGCTAACGCACTGCAAATAGCCATTCTTTTTGTCTGACTCTTCATGCTATAATCGTATACAGGAAGTACTGTAAGAAAAAACTCCGTAAATGGTTCAGGAGAACCGTCTCCCTGAACCATTGTTTGCGGCTTTTTAAAAAGAGGGGGTATAGTTCCATGAAACTTGTCAGCTTCTACCAAAACGGTAAACCTACGTTGGGCATCTTGGAGGAAAACGGTGTTATCCCTGTCGTCAC
>NZ_JAQUZF010000124.1:0-6706 GCF_028691475.1 Anaeromusa sp. | reverse complement strand
GAGAATATCATAATATGATTGATAAAGAGGAGAATATGCAAATGGACTATCATGAGAAGCGTGTATGGGGGCGGATTAGCGTTGTTCAACAGGTTCGGCTGCGTGCGGAAAGAAACTTAAAAAAAACATACCTGGCCCTTGCAATTGACGTGTCGGAAGAGAGTGTTGGCTTGGAAACCGAGGCCAAACTAGCATTAGGCGAATATATTCAGCTGGAATTGGAAGCAGGAGATAAAACAGTTACCGTTCAGGCGGTTGTGAAGAGAAATATTGGAAAAAACTACGGATGTAAATTTCTGGAGGCGGATTACGGAAAAGTATTTCAGCAATATCGAGCTCAATTTCCGGATCATGCTTATGACGAGGAATAAAACAGGCATGCTCATGTTGAAGTGGAGGAGTTTGGATGGCTGCAGGATATAAACGAAAAAATATTTGGTTTTTTCACCATTATGCGGTATTGCCGTCTATGAACGGGCAGATACGGCCATTTAACTTTGGCAAGATGCTAAAGGAACACGGCTATGAGGCAACGGTATTTGCAGCTTCTTATCTTCATCACGCAAATAGAAACGTAATCTCTGATGGACGCAGATGTTTATTTATAGACGAGGAGGGAGTCCCGTTTGTTTTTGTAAACACGCCTTCTTCAGCGAGCGGTTTGGGGGCGCGTATAAGAAATATGGCATCCTTCTATTTTGGTGTGATGAACGTGGCTCGGGATTATGCGCGAGAACACGGCAAGCCGGATGTTATCATTGCCTCAAGTCCTCATCCTCTTACCATGATCGCCGGAATTAGAACTGCGAAGAAACTGAAGATTCCTTGCGTCTGCGAGGTTCGCGATTTGTGGCCGGAAGCAATTTTTTCCTTTGGCAAAGTGAAAGAACATAGTTTTCTGGGGCGGATATTGCTTGCAGGCGAACACTGGATTTATAAAAATGCAGACCGAATTATTTTCACCAAAGAAGGCGATGTTGATTATCTTAAAGAGCGCAAATGGGATGCCGGACAGGGAGGCGACATTGATCTTGAGAAATGCCATTATATCAATAATGGCGTGGATATTGAGGCTTTTCGTCAAGCGATAACGGAAGAACGGCTGGCAGATGTTGCTTTGCAAGATGAGAAATTTAAAGTGGTGTATGTTGGTTCTATTCGGCCTGTTAACGAAGTGGGCCTGCTGTTGGATGCGGCTGCGTTGTTAAAAGAGCAGCGAGATATTCAGTTTTTAATTTATGGGGAAGGAAATCAAATGGAAGAGCTGCAGCGGCGGATCGCAGCAGAAGGCTTGACAAATGTAACGATGAAAGGATATGTAGAACGGCGATTTGTTCCCTATATTCTAAGCCAGTCTTCTGTAAATATTTTGAACTACTCGCAGGCCAAATATAATTGGACGCGCGGCAATAGCTCCAATAAGTTATTTGAGTATATGGCTTCGGGCAAGCCGATTATTTCGACTATAAAAATGGGTTACTGCCTTTTGGAAAAATATCAATGCGGTATTTCACTGGAATCGTCAACGCCGGAAGAGCTTGCGAGGGCGATTTTGAAGGTGCGCGATCTGCCGCACGGGAAATACGAAGAGATGGGAAAAAATGCGCAGCGCGGCGCAGCTGACTTTGATTATAAGGCCTTGGCTGCAAAATTAATGGCCGTTATAGAAGGCCTTTAGGGCGCCGAAGCGTTGAAGGTGGATGAAATGATTTCACTAAGAAAATTATTTGTTTTTCAGCAATGGTTTATTGCTTTTCGCAGGAAGCAGCCAGTAGCGTTGCCGCTACCGATGGCGGGCTTTCAAGTTATTCAACCGCCGGCGGGAAGGTTTTACGCCGATCCGTTTATTATGGAAAATGAGGGAAAAAACTATATTTTCTTTGAAGACTATCGGCTGAGGAACCGTAAGGGAGTGATCAGCTGCATTGAAATAAACGAAAAAGGGGAACCCTTGCCACCGCGGGTGGTATTGGAAAAAGAACATCATTTGGCGTATCCTTTTCTTTTAAAAACGTCGCAAGGAATTTTTATGATTCCAGATACTAGCGCCAACCGTACGGTAGAGTTGTACGAGGCGGTGAACTTCCCAGAGCAGTGGACGTTGAAAAAAGTGATCATGAGCGATATTAGGGCGAGCGATACAACCCTATTTCCTTATAATGGAAAATGGTGGCTGTTTACCAATGTGATGAGTCCGCGCGAACAAACAGGCAAAGGAGAGTTATGCGTTTTCTACGCCGATTCACCATGGGGGGAGTGGAAGCCGCATCCGCAAAATCCGGTTAATCGCGACGCGCGTACGGCGCGGCCAGCGGGCAATCTCTTTTTTCATGAAGGGAAGATTATCAGGCCTGCGCAAAATTGCGCTGTTGAGTATGGCGCGTCTCTCATTATGAACGAGATCACTCGTCTTAGTGAAAGGGAATATGCGGAGCGAGCGTTGTTTGAAATGGGACCGCAGTGGCAGGCGCATAACAAAAAGCTGCACACCTATAATGGCAATGAGCAATGGGAAGTCATTGACGGACTCAGGGAAGTTATCGATTTTTTAAAACCGTTTCGCTGGTTGACGTCCTATATAGCTCGCTGAGCGGTATGTTTTTATGGTGACAAGGAAAGTATTATTTTTAAGGAGATGCGGGCCTATGCAACGAGTCGCCATTCTCTCTTCAGCCGACCCGCGACAAAAGCGCGGCTTGCAGGTGGTTGCGCTTGAGCACGCGAAAACTTTGCGCAAATATGGCTTTGAAACTCTGATCTTTTGTCCGAGTCTTCAATGCGAGTCCTATGAAATGGAAGGCGTTCCTGTATACACATTTGCTTTTCAGCGCCAGGGCCGTTCGGCGTTTAATTTTATCAGGATGATGTTTAATTGTTGGCGTGGCTGGAAAAAGCATTTTGGTGATCAGGAGCCGGATATTTTGCACGGTCATGATTATATGACGTATTATTTTTTGAGCTTTTATTTATCTGGAAAGGTTAAAAAAATATTTACCGTTCATGATCCAATGGTCTATCATCACAAAATGTTGAAGCGTTTGCCGGAGAAGGCGAGCCTTAAGGAAAAGATGATGGCGCATATCGAAAACGCCGTGTACGCCAGAAGCATAAAGATTCATTGCATCTCCGAATACACGCGCGAACGGATTGCCAACAAAGAAGCACTGGCGGCAAAATTGAAAATAGTTCCTGATTGGATTGATATGGATAAGTTTGCGCTGCCTGTTGACAGAGATACTGTGCGCCGAAAATTTGCATATGGCGACACTGATTTTATTATTTATACGCTGCGAGGTTTGCAGGAGCGCATGGGCATTGGGAATTTGATCCAAGCATTTAAGAGCCTCAAAGGCCGTATTCCTGGCGCCAAACTCGTTATTGGCGGCAAGGGGCCGTTGAGAGCCGAACTCGAAGCATTAGCGGGCAGGCTGGAGCTTGGCGGTGATGTCACATTTCTTGGCTATGTGCCAGACGAGGAAGTAGTTTTAAGATACCAGGCGGCCGATGTTTTTATTATGCCATCTCTTGACGGAGAAGGCTTTGGCCTGCCAGTCCTTGAGGCGATGGCCTGCGGAACTCCTGTATTAGCTTCGCCGACCTGTGCGTTGCCGGAAGTATTACGGGGAAAAACGGAGCGCTTGTTTGCCGGCGTACTGCCGGAAGACATCGCAGCTGGAATTGCGTCTTTTCATAATAGCTGGAGGGAAAACGGCGTTAACGGTGCGGCTGAAAGACAGTATGTGCTTGCGCATTTTGCAGAAGATACAATTGTAAAATTGCTCCTGGAGGATTATCAGGCTTTTTAGAAAATCCCCTTCGCGGGTGGCTGTGATTTCGAAAAAAGAAAAGGAGCGGGGCGGCTTTGCTGAAAGGCATTAGGTTAATAACTAAATGGCTTAGAATGCTGCAAGGGAAGAGCATCCTGCATGTCAGACAAGAGGCGGGAAAAGCATATTCTTTAAGCGAGATAAAGGGATATTATAATGATTTGACGAAGAAAGTGACAAGCCCCAGTGTGTTGTTGGATGAAACAGGCCTTGTATATAACTTAACCAATGACGGCATGAAGGTTTATTTTGCGATTGCCATTTTTCAGTACGGACTTGGGGCCTATGACTTGTTTCTTTTAACGCAGGACAAGAAATATAAAAACGCTTTTATGCGTACGGTTGAGTGGGCCATGGAGCATCAAGAAGAAAATGGTGCGTGGGATGCATTTTCTGTTGTTGGTTATAGCAGGCCATACTCTTCGATGGCACAGGGGGAAGGCGCATCTTTACTTGTGCGAGCTTACCAAGAAATTGGTGATGAGGAATACTTGAAAGCGGCTAAAAAAGCAGTGGATTTTATGTGTCTTTCTGTCGAAGACGGCGGCTGCGCTCAGTACGGTAATGGGAAAGTATGGTTCAAAGAATATGCAGATAAGCCTGTAGTGTTAAATGGTTGGATTTTTTCTATATGGGGCCTTTATGATTGCCTTCAAGCAACCCAAGAGGAGCGGTATCGGCTCATTTTGCTGAATGCAATTAATACGCTGGCCGAGGAGTTGGAGAAGTTTGACTGTCACTATTGGTCAAAGTATGATGTGGGAAGTACTATCGCAAGTCCCTTTTACCATTTTTTGCACATTGCGCAGCTGAAAGTTATGCATGAATTGTTTGGGTGCATGATTTTTTTGGCGTATGCTAATAAATGGGAGAAAATGCAAAGAAGTCGTTTGAATTGCGGTAGGGCTGTTATAAGAAAAGCTTGGCAAAAGATACACGAAAAAAACGCGAAACGAATTATTGTACGTTGAGGGTTATGACCGAAATCACGCGAACAGCGGGGGGATTTTTATGTTGAAAATTTGTGTTATGGGTTTAGGGTACATAGGGCTTCCGTCTGCAAGTATTTTTGCTACGAATGGATTTCGCGTTGTTGGCGTGGACGTTGACGCCAAAATTATTGACGTATTACGTAAGGGCGAGCTTCACATCAATGAGCCTGGATTGAAAACGGTCGTTTGCGCGGCGCTTCAGTCTGGGAATATGACCGTGCAGCAAGAGCCGGAAGAAGCGGATGTTTTTATCATTGCTGTTCCCACGCCGATTAAAGAAGATAAATCGGCGGATTTATCTTATGTTGTACATGCGACAGAGTCTATACTGCCGGTTTTGCGCAAGGGAAATTTGGTAGTCTTAGAGTCTACCTGCCCGCCGCGAACTACAGAAGATATTTTATCGCTCATTTTACAAAAAAGCGGTTATAAAATAGGGGAAGAGATTTTTTTGGCGCACTGCCCGGAACGGGTTCTTCCTGGCAACATTTTACATGAATTTGTGAATAATGATCGCATCATTGGGGGAATCAGCAGCAGCTCTTCATGCAAGGCGAAGGAAATATATGAAAAGGTCGTGCAGGGGAAACTAGTGCTAACCGATGCTACTTCTGCGGAAATGGCTAAATTGATGGAAAATACCTTTCGTGACGTTAATATTGCCTTGGCGAACGAGGTCTGCAAAATTGCATATGACTTGAATTTGGACGCATTGGAAATTCTTAAACTGGCAAACATGCATCCCCGGGTGCATTTGCACCAACCGGGTCCGGGAGTTGGCGGGCATTGTCTGGCCGTAGATCCATGGTTTGTCGTTGAAAAGTCTAATAATGCAAAGTTGATACGCTTGAGCCGCGAAATTAACGATGGAATGCCGGAGTTTGTCGTCGGATTAGTAAGAAATATGTTGCTGAATCGAGAAAGGCCTAAGGTTACTGTTTTGGGAGTGACCTATAAAGGCAATGTGGACGATGTCAGGGAAAGCCCTGCGACGAAGGTCATACGAAAAATGAAACAAGAGAATATAGAAGTATGCATCTATGATCCTTATGTAAAAAACTACGAATTTGCATTAGCGAATCTTGAGGAAGCATTTCTTGCCTCGGACTTAGTGTTGGTATTGGCCGATCATAATGAGTTTAAGTACCTTGCGGCGGATGAGCTGGGGCCGTTGATGCGTACGAAACAGGTTTTTGATGCTCGCAATTGTTTGCATCATGATAAATGGAAAGTTGCTGGATTTACTGTTAAAGCGCTTGGGAAAAACAAGAAACCCGTTTAATGGTGGGAGGAAGCATGTTACCGTTATCGCACATTGGCTTTACGCTTACGGCAGTAAAAATATTGGAAAAGGGAATGCGGCTTCGGCAGATTGATTATCGGCTTGTTATAGCAGCTTCCTTATTACCGGATTTGATTGATAAATCATTATTAAAGGCGCTTGCAGGCAGTGTAGAGTATGAGAGCCGAGCGATTGGGCATTCTTTGGCGTTTTTGACGGTTATCGGTATTCTTACGCTTGGGCGATGGTTTTGGAAAAGGGAAACAAGGCTGCTGCCTGTTTTTTTAGGAGCCTTTTTTCACGATTTTTTCGATGTAATGTGGCTTCATCCGGGAATTTTTTTCTGGCCTTTTTACGGTTGGGAATTTCCGAAAGCAATAAATGAAGCGTGGCTAGGGAAAGTCCAATTGGGGTGGTATTCTATCCAGCAAAGAGATTTGCTGGATAACATTAGTGTTTGGATCCTTTTGTGTTTTTTCATGAAAATTGCATTAAAAAGAAAAATTTATGATTTCCTTAAAAAGGGAATTCTTTAGAATTCAAACAAGTAAAGTTATAGTTATGTAAAAAATAAATTGGTTTTATGGCAATAATTCTGTACGGAA
>NZ_JAQUZF010000018.1:0-32696 GCF_028691475.1 Anaeromusa sp. | reverse complement strand
TGGCAGTCCATAGTGATTGCCTCCTCGTTGTTGATGGTTGTGTGAGAACTCCATTCTACCATACGAGGAAAAGTCACCATGGACTTTTTTCTTAAGTGTTCAACTTCATTTTACAATCAACCGTTATTAATATTATTACCAAGAAAGTTGATAAGAATCAGTCCAAAATTAGACTAGAAAGCGGCAGCTATGGTACAGAAAATTATTTGTTTATGAATGAAGGACGTGCCAATTCATGGTCTTGGCGAATTTCAACGCAGAAAGACTTGCTCAGTGATTTTAAAGATGGGCGAGGTGTTACTACTCCAGCGGCTTTAAATGCCAATACTAATAGTTTTAAACTCACCAAAGAATTCAATGCCAATTCAGATCTGACGTTTATATATGATACGTATAAAGCCGATTACAAATTTAAATCGTTGTGGGACAATCGCTTGAAAAAAGGGACGTCTGATAATTATACAGCAAAATTGATCTATAACACGCGCCTTGGTGATACCCTGACAAACCAATTAATTTTAAGCCGTAATCGGTATGATGATCAGTATCAGCAAGAAAGCGGGAGCTATTATATGACGCAAGTCGAAACAACAAAAATTTCAGATCAACTTACCAAAAATTTTAAAGACATACATATTGTAACAGGCGGTTTTGAATTTACAGAAGACAAAGTAATTTCGTTTGCTAATAAAAAATTGACGAATCGAGCTTTTTACATTCAAGATCAGTGGAATATGACAAAACGTTGGAAGTTAACAAGCGGCATTCGTCATGATGATAATAGTGGCTTTGGGACTCATGATTCGCCAAGTGTTAATCTGGGATATCAGTTTGGAAAGAATACTAATATGTATGCTGGCTATAGTGAATATTTTATTCCTCCCTCTCCTACGAATTTATATAGTGCCAAGTATGGTAACCCTAATATCAAACCGGAAAGCGGGCATACGTCTGAAATGGGAATTAATCACCGCGTTGATGATACAATGGTCGTATCAGCGCACGTGTTTAAAAGATATTCTAAAGATCGTATCGGTTATGTGGCGCCACGTTATACCAATGTTGGAGACGAGAAGGCTAATGGCTGGGATATACAATTGAAAAAACAATTTTCTGATGCTTGGAGCGGCTACGTAGGGTATACACATACAAATGTGGATGCAACGGCGCAACGAGCTACTAATGTCGACGGCTATATTCCCAAAGGCGCCTGGAACATAGGGGCGGATTATAGCAAAGGAAAGTGGGATGTGTCGCTCGTTGGCAAGGGGATTATTGATCGGCCAGGGCCGTTGACAGCTGATGCAGTAAGCAATTTTTTTCCTGCTACGACGTATTGGGTGTGGGATATTGGCATGAATTATCATGTAAAAAAAGATGTGAAAGTGTTCTTGAAAGTGAACAATATTTTCGATAAATTTTATGCGGAACAATCCAATGCCCGGTACAATTGGAGTACGACGCCAAATGAACAATGGTGGAGTGCTCCAGGGAGAAATATCCGAATCGGGGTAGAATATTCTTTCTAAATTAAAAACGGTTTTTGAGATGACAGATGTTCGCTAAGAAGGTCTGTCATCTCTTTTAATAATAGAAAACGGAGAGATGTTTTGAATAAATTTGGGAAATATAGTTGCTTGTTTTTGCTACTTTTGCATGCTGCGATTCTAAACGGTTGTAGCGGAGTGCCGAAGGCACCGCCACTGCCATCTGCATCGGCAACTTATGAGGCGATTGATGATCAAGGAACGGTTGTGAAAATGCGTGCAAAGCCGCAGCGGGTGATAACAACTCATTTTCATTTAGATACAATGGTTCTGGGGATTGTGCCGCCTCAGCGCATGGCTGCCATTTCTCAGACCGCCTTTGATCCGAATGTTTCGTATATGGTGCAGGAAGCGGAGCCTATCCAGCAGCGTATGCAAGAAATTTCCTTAGAAAAAGTTGTGTCGTTGCAGCCGGACTTGATTATAGTGCGCGAGACTACGGGGGCAGAGAAAGTACAAAGCTTTCGAGAGATGGGGATTCCTGTATTTGTTGTGAAAGCAGCCAACTCAGTGGACGAAGTAAAAGACAATATTCGTTCTTTAGCCCAAGTCCTTGGAGAGCCGACGAGCGGGGAGAAAATTATTGAAAAAATGGATAGGCAGTTAGAGCAGATAGATTATGGAATAAAGACTTATAAATTTGTGTCTAAAAGTTGCGTCCTTGTATCAAAAATGAACCATACCTATGGGGGTAAAGGTTGTATGTTTGACGATATGTGTCATTACGCGGGAGTGAAAAACGCAGTGGCGGAAATCGGTGTTCAAAATGGGCAGATTATCAGTAAAGAAGTAATGGTGAAAGCGAATCCTGATTTTTTTCTTTTATCGCAATCATGGGAGCTAAAGCATAGCAATTCTAGCTCTTATAAAGATGAGTTTTTAGATGATCCCGCGTTTCGATCACTAAAAGCAGCACAAACCGGACAAGCCATCTATTTTTTGGATAAATATTTATATGCCTCTCACCAAAACTGTGTGTGGGCCATCATGAAAATTGCTAATGCTGCTTATGGCGATGTTTTTGACTTGAAAGAAGAAAGTTTTATAAAAGGATATTAAATATACTGTTGACTCTATCCTGGGAATATACCTTATTCTCAAGATAGGCTAACAGTTCAAGCCAAAATAAATTGACGAGGTGATCTACATGGCGCATCCTAAGTATGAACTTCCTAAAACTCCCCATGCCGAGTATCGGTACAAAATGGCGATGAAGCACGTTGAGGCGGCCAAAGCAGCTGGCAAGTCTTCAGAAGAAATCCATGAAATGTTCAAGAAAATCATGAGCTATGATGTAAACGATTTGCCGGCCAGCAGCGATGGCGCTCATAAAAAATACCATGCCGCTGTGGCGCACGCTAAAAAAGCGCTGGAAAACGGCAAGTCTTCGGAAGAGGCGCACGAGATTTTCCGCCAGGTGCTGGAATCTAAAGGCGAAGGTCATTGTCACAAGGAAAAGTAAAATAATTAAGCGGCCTCTTTGAGGCCGCTTAATTATTTTTATAGGCAACAGGAATTTCAATTTGCGTAATGTACTCGGAAGGATCTGAAGTAGACCAATAATTTCGCAGTTGGTTGATATAGGCATCTCCCGTAACCTCTAAGTCATTTCTTTGAATAAAAGCGAGCATTTTTTGCAGCGCCTTTGCGTATTGGCTATGATAGCCGTCAGCAGTGATGAGTTTGACATAGAGCCCTTGGGGCTTGACTTGTACCTGTGTATATTCATCAGGGTGTGAGACGCGGGTGAAGATGCAAGAAATAGGGGGATGGGGATTGGATAAGTCTTGTTGTAAAACGATATAGCCCATAGGATATTCATTGAGAATTTCGCTAGCCGCAAATGGAAGATTGTGCGCGGCGATGCGTTTGATTTGCTCTTTTATTGAATAAGGTTCTGCCTGAAGCGTATCGGCTACAAAATATTCTTCTGCGCAAGGCTCCAAAGTCATGCAATTATTGTGGAGCGTCTTGACTTGCTTTAGCTGCTCTATTTTTATAAGCAGATTGCTCTTGTTGCGCTGCAAAAGTTCGAGTTGGATATCGTATTCCAGGGCTTTATAGGATAAAAGATTTTCAAGGGAGTCAATATTGCGATTTTTAACGTACTCGCCGATCTCTTTTAGGGATACCCCTAGTTTGCGCAGAGTGATAATGATTTCGAAAATGAAGTATTGTTCGAGAGAATAATAGCGATAGCCGTTAGTTTCAATTAATTCAGGAGAGAATATGTTGTTTTTTTCATAGTAAAATAAAGTTTGTTTAGATATCCCGAATAATTGCGCGAATTCGCCGATGGTGAAGTAGGAAGCAGCTTTATCAGACATCATAGTCCCCCAAACTCTACTATAGGTATATACTCATTATTGCCTTTGCTATAAGCCTTGTCAATGTAAGTTAGCAATGAATAGTTTTCAGAAGAAACGATTTTTGAATGTTGCAAACGAGAACTTTGTATACTTTCTTGCTTTGAATTGTAAAGTGTGCTATGCTTTGCTTGTGAAAAAAGTTACAAAAAAATATTTTGGAAATAGGCGCCGCAAGGCTTAATAGGGAAGACCGGTGAGAAACCGGCACGGTCCCGCCGCTGTAAGAGGGAGAGATTCTGCAATACGTCACTGGAGCGATCTGGGAAGGCGCAGAAGATTGAAGATCTCGAGTCAGAAGAACTGCCTATTTGACAATCACCGTTAGACCTGCGAGCGATGGGGAGGCGATTACCGGACTGCATCCGTTGTCCCGGCCTATTTGTGTTGGGTAAAGATTGCATGGTAGACGCCTTTACTGCTTGGCAGTAGAGGCGTTTTTAATTTCATAAGGATGAAATAGGTGCCGTAAGGCTTAATAGGGAAGACCGGTGAAAAACCGGCACGGTCCCGCCGCTGTAAGAGGGAGAGATTCTGCAATACGTCACTGGAGCGATCCGGGAAGGCGCAGAATATCGAAGAACTCGAGTCAGAAGAACTGCCTATTTGACAATCACCGTTAGACCTGCGAGCGATGGGAAGGCGATTACCGGACTGCATCCGTTGTCCTGGCTTTTTTGTGCTGGGAATTTTAGTTCGGCTAAACCGTTTTCGCCTTTGCAGTAGAGGGCGGAAGCGGTTTTTTATTTAAAGGGGGGATGTCGGACAAGTATAGATGATTCTATGGGAACTATGGTTTTTAAGAGGAGGATGTATAATGGAAAAAGTTGAAAAGTATGCTGGCGAATCGGTGAAGATTTTTTCGGAGAGCACGGAAGCAGCTTTGATTATGGGTGTTCTTTCGGTCTGCTTGTTGACGGTGTCCATTGTGGTACTGCAAGCGTTTTGGGTCATGCGATAAATAGAGCATAAGAGAGAAATGGATGAACTAACCAGGCTGTTTCTTGTGGTAGAAAACAGCCTGGTTAACATAGACAGCGGTTGTTTAAAGCAAGGGGGGGAAGTATTTATGGAGTATGCAATCGCGACAAGTGGCAACCAAGCGATCGTAACATTAAAAGGTAAAATTTATATTCAAGATGCATGTGTTATTCGCGAAGAAATAATTAATAAAATTGAAGCTGGTTATCACCGGGTTCTCATTAAGCTTGCAGAAGTGACGTATATGGATAGCGCTGGATTAAGTATGATGGTAACGTTGCATAAAGTGAGTCGGAAAAGACATGGATCGTTAGTTGTGACTGGCGTGCAGGGAATGGTTAAAGAGTTGATGCAGTACACTCACGTGGATCAAGCTCTGCGTTTGGAAGGGACACTGTAACATTGACTTTTTTTTCAGCTTTTGTTAAAGTTGACAATAACAAGTGCATAGTGAATGGAATAGGTGCCCGGAAGGGCTTAATAGGGAAGACCGGTGAAATGCCGGCGCGGTCCCGCCACTGTAATGGGGAGCAAATCCAAGAAATGCCACTGAGACGAAAGTCTTGGGAAGGTTTGGACGAGCGAAGATCCAGAGCCAGGAGAACTGCCTATTGGACAATCGCCATTTGACCTACGAAGGATGGGAAGGAGATTTTAAAACCGTTTGGTTTTGTTTTGCCGTGGCCCCGTCGTTTTGACGGGGTTTTTATTGTTGGTTAATGGTTTGAAGTTTCTATGGGCTTGCTAGAAGTATAACAGGGGGCATGCATATGAAAAAAGTAGTGGCATTGGCCATCGCAGGTATTGTTTTTTCTACGTCATCGTTGGCGTTAGCCGCGGAGCCGGAGTCGGAGTCTGGGATTAAACTCAGCGGCGACGTGACCGTAAAGTATGAAAAAGATACGAAGGACGGAGAAGCAAATGCTTCTGGTACCATGAGTTCGTTACGCTTAACAGGAGAAGCGGCATTGGGGAGCGGCTGGTCTGTATTCGCTCGCTTGGGAGCGCAATATGCTACGAATCCGGCCTTAGCGGACTACAATACAGATGGTTCGGTATATGGCGACAAAAAAACGGTAATGACCCTTGATCAGTTTGGCGTGACAAAACAAGCAGGAGATTTGGCATTTAAACTTGGGCGTCAAGATTTGACTATTGGCGCAACGTCGCTTCTTTACAGCCGCTCAGAGTCCAATATTGGGAAGCGGGCTTTTGTAGACGGAGTGACTGTAAATGGGGCCGCAGCGGGCTTGGACATCAACGCAGCCTTTGTACAAGAGGATAATGCCGGCGATGAAGACAACCGTATTTATGCGATTCGGACTGGCTTTCATCCCAATAAGCAGTTGCAGTGGGGGATGACGTTAGGTCGCTATCAAGATCGAGTCAATGGAAATACGAACCATTGGGCGCTGGACAGCAGCTATCAACAAGGCAAGCATACCTGGACGGCGGAATATACGCAGTCCAATCGCAGCGAAGACAATCGCGCCTATGCGGTAACTTGGAATTATGGCTTTGATGATAAAACGTCAATGTATATTACTGCGTTTAAAGTAGAAACGAATGGCGATATGGGAAAACAAAGCGATTTTGATAACAACAACAAGGGTTTTTATTATGGCGTTAAACATCAACTAAACAAAGATAATTCACTGGAATTGGTCTATAAAGATCAAAAGGAAGTGGACAGCGGTTTGAAAAACACAAAGCTGGAAGCTACATTTACTCATAGTATTTGAGGAGGAGCCGCTTGTTTTATAAGAAAGCAGCGATTCCTTGAAGAGAATAAACACTATATAAGGAGTGAGGGAATTTGAAAAGAAGTATTTTATGTTTGATGACAGCGGTTTTATTTGCCCTAATGGGAATGGCGACAAGTTTTTCCGTTTCCCAGGCAGCCGAGGCGCCAACTGTTAAAAAAGCCATTTTGGTAGTCAGCTTTGGTACAACCTATGCGGATACGCGCAAGGCTACGACCGATGCAGTGGAAGCGAAAATTAAGGCAGCTTTTCCGGAGTATGACGTGCGTCATGCCTTTACTTCCCGTATTATCATCAAAAAATTAGCGGAACGTGACGGACTTGTTATTGATACGGAAAAACAAGCGTTGGAAAAGTTGAAGGCCGAAGGCTACAAAGAGATCGTGATTCAGCCTCTGCATGTGGAAGCAGGCGATGAGTATTCTAAATTGATGCGTGTTGTGGACAAGTACGAAAAATCCTTTGACAAGGTTTCTGTAGGTCGGCCGATTCTTTATTATACCGGCCAAGAAGGGGAAAAACCAGATGACTATGCTATCGCAATTAAAGCGTTGCAAGACCAATTGCCGAAATTAGGAAAAAATGAAGCTGTTGGCTTGATGGGTCACGGTGGTGTAAACCCTTCGAATACGGCGTATGCCGCTCTGCAACTAAAGCTTCAAGATGCAGGCTTGAAAAACGTCTTTGTTTTCACGGTGGAAGGGTATCCTACTTATGAGAATATGGTCACAGCGTTAAAGGCCAATAAAATTAAGAAAATCACGCTAATGCCCTTTATGCTGGTAGCTGGCGACCATGCTCAAAATGATATGGCGGGCGACGAAAAGGATTCTTTTAAATCGCAGTTGACTGCGGCAGGCTTCCAAGTAGAAGCGTATATTCACGGTTTGGGAGAAAATAAAGGGATTCAGGATATTTATGTACAGCATGTGAAAGATGCGATTGAAAATAATTATAAAGAACGCGGCAAGGATAAACCTGTAATTCCAGTTATTGAATAAATTGAATAGGCTATAAATGCAATAAAAGGCTGCCGAGAAAATTGGCAGCCTTTTATTGTGTTCCTGCAGATAAGGGAAAATAGAGTATTGACGCTAGTGACGAATATGGAAATGTTTTGCGGAGTTAACAAAAGTGAATGGCTAAAACCTAGGCTTAGGTTGACTTTTTGGGTTCTTTTTGTTACATTTAACAATGACAAAAACATATTATTTGGAGCAGGTGCCCGGAAGGGCTTAATAGGGAAGACCGGTGAAAAACCGGCGCGGTCCCGCCACTGTAATGGGGAGCAAATCCAAGAAATGCCACTGGGGCGAATGCCTTGGGAAGGTTTGGAGGAGCGAAGAACCAGAGCCAGGAGAACTGCCTGTTTGACAATCGCCGCTAGACCTACGAAGGATAGGGAAGGAGATTTAAACAGGGTTCTGTTTATTTTCAATCCCGGTCATAGCGATCGGGATTTTTGTTTTTTGAAGACATTAAGAAAAAAGGAGCGACAATAAGGATGAGTTTACGGGTGAAAAAAGTGCTGGCGTTACTTGCTACGGCCTGTTTAGTAACAACGGGCTTAGGAAGCGGCTCCATGAGGACGCAGAGAAAAAAAGCAATTGTAGTTACTAGCTTTGGAACTACTTTTCCTAAAACGCGTAAGGCTTGCATTGAGAGTGTTGAAAATGATATGCGAGAAATTTTTCCTGAGTATGAAATTCGTCGCGCTTTTACGGCTCGCCAAGTGATTGCGAAAATAGCGGCGGAAGAAAAGCTTCAGATAGATACGTTAGAACAAGCCTTAAGCAAGCTGAAGGAAGAAGGTTACCAGGAGGTGGTCATTCAGCCGCTTCATTTGACTCCTGGAGAGGAATACGAAAAGAAAATTTTAAGCGTGTATCGACAGTATGTTTCGGATAAGTCTTTTGACGTTCTTACTATAGGAAGGCCAATACTAATGTTTGACGGACAAAGAGGAATGCCGGATGACTTTACGGCGTTGGCGGAGGCGGTTGAGCAACAAATGCCCGGGCTCGCCGCAGAAGAAGCTGTTTTGTTCATGGGACATGGCTCCCCAAATCAGCCGAATCCGGCGTATGGCAAAATGCAGCGTGTATTGCAGGCGAGAGGTCACAAGGCCTATATGGGAGTTGTGGAAGAAAACGATCATCCTAATTTTGAAGATGCGCTGGCGGAATTGAAAAAGAATCAGGTTAAGAAGGTTATCTTAATGCCGTTTATGTTGGTAGCTGGCGATCATGTGCAAAATGATATGGCTGGCGACGAGCCGGATTCTTGGAAGAATCTTTTAGAGAAGGACGGATTTCAAGTAGAAGTCGAACTAAAGGGCCTGGGCGAAAATGCGGCATATCGTTCCCTCTATGTGAAACATGCTCGCGATGCGATTCGAGGGTTGTATCAACCGTAGTAACAGCGGCCGTGTTTTGTGAATAATAGAGATAAGACTTGACGATAAACGTCAAGGAGGAGAAAGGTTGGGTTGGCATGGAGCAAAATCGCCTGCTGGCGGCAGGAGGTGTTTTGCAGGTTAAAGCGGATTTGCTGCTTTGCCGCTTTCCACAGCGGCGTATCGCTTTGAGCACCTCTCAATATAACGGCGGTATCCAAGAGTTGTCCGCCGTATTCAACCATCGTTTGACCTTTTTTGCCGAGAGTGAAGCAACATTGCCTGGCGGCAGCTTGGACGGGTATTTGGCTTCTATTGTCGAACGCGAGGGACTACCCAAAGATGAAACTAGCGGTCTTTTAACGACGGCGCACATGGAGTGTATGTCCTACCAGCGACGTTTTTATGAGGGGATTACAGTGGAAGCCATTGTGACTGCCGGAGTGGAGCATAATGCTGCTCGAGCCGGAGAGGATGCGCTTTATTGGGAACATCATGGAGAATATATTCCTGTTTCAGGAACCATTAACATTTTGCTTCTTGTAGAAGCGAATTTATCCCCGGGCGCTTTGGCTAAAGCATTGATTACGGCTACGGAAGCGAAAAGCGCAGCCTTGCAAGATTTAGAAGTGCGCAGTCCGCATAGTTTGCTTCCGGCAACTGGTACTGGAACCGATGGGATCATCTTGGTAAGTCACATGGCTGGAACGGCTTGTCGGGATGTAGGGACGCAGTCTAAATTAGGAGAAATGATAGCAGATGCAGTAAAGTCAGGGGTTAAAACAGCTTTGTTTAAGGAAGAAGGATTAAAGGAACAGGCTCAATATTATTCCCCCAAAAATATTCGTTGCAGTCATAAAGCTTCTTGCAGATAACTTGCGGTTCATAAATAACATTTTGAAATGATAAGGTTGAGGTGCGGCACTAGCCGGGAAAGGAGTTAAAAAAATGGATTTGGAACGGATTTGGCAGTTGTTTCAAGCTGGAGGGATCGTAATGTACCCTTTGGTTTTTTGTTCGATTTTAGTATTGGCGGTGACTTTGGAGCGGCATTGGAACTATAAAGAGGCGGAACAGTTTCGGAAAGGTAAGGATGAGTTTGTGCGAGCTTTGCTGGAGGGGCGCTGGCTTGAGCCGCAAGGGGCGTCAGGGCCTATTGCCAAACTGCTGAAAGACGCCTATAGCTGGCGCGGCCTGGAAACGTCCGTGCAACTGCAAATGTTTGAGAATACTGCGGCTTCCATTATGGGGCGTTTTCGGGAGCGTATTAGCTATTTGGAGACCATTGTAACCTTGGCGCCGCTTTTGGGCCTTCTGGGAACGGTAGTAGGAATGATTCAGTCCTTTCAGGTGTTGGCGGTGAAAACAGGGCAAATGCAGGCTATTACTGGCGGGGTAGGAGAAGCGTTGGTTGCTACAGCTACTGGCCTGTGCGTGGCTGTGCTGGCTTTGTTGTGCCACTCCTGGCTTTGTCAGCGCCTGGATCGTTTGGCAGGAGACTTGGAAGAATGCGGGGCCGCTCTTTTGACAGGATCTTCTTTTGCCGCGGGGAGGCGCAGCCGTGAAACTGCGTGATTGGAGGGTGAATCGTCAGCCTCGGCTGATGATTATTCCCATGATTGACATTATTTTTTTCCTCCTGGTCTTTTTCATGCTTAGCACCTTATATATGGTAGAGCAGAAAACGCTGCCAGTGCAGTTGCCGGCGGCGCAGGCGGCGCAGGCGGATATGAAAAAACAGGTGGCCGTTACGGTGACGGCTGAGGGACAGACTTATGTGGACGAAGAAAACGTACCGCTGCAGCTTTTGGGAAAACGTGTTCAGTTAGAGATGTCTAGGCAGCAGGAAGTGTTTTTTGTCTTGCGCGCTGATAAGCGCGTGGAGTATGGCCGTGTAGTGGCTGTCATGGATGCCTTGAAAGCTGCCGGGGTGCAGCGCCTTAGCGTAGCTACGGAAGCAGGGGCTGCTCAGCCATGAGAAATCATTCAAAAAAAGCGCTGCTTGTAGCGGTAGGCGCACATCTTTTGATTTTGCTAGTGTTGGGATACGTCGGCATTTTTCCGTTGCCAGCGCAAGCTGCGGAAGAGTATTTGGAGCTTTCCCTGACGGCTGCGCCTTTGCCAGGGAATAATGCAGCAGCCTCGGCTATGCCGGCGATAGCGGCGCCAAGCGCACCTGCTGCCAGGCAGCAGCAAGCTCAAGCGACAGCCAGTGCTGCCGCAGCGGTGCCGACCAATGCACAAGCGGCGCCTCAGGCTATGGGGAACGCAGCTGCGGATGGTCCTTCCAGTGAGGGCGCGGCGGCTGGTGGAGGTTCGTCAGAGGGAGGAAGCCCGTCGGACGGACAAAGCGCAGGAACTGGTGCTGGCGGAGGCGGCGGGACAGCACCTGCTTCCACTAGGGTGTTACCGCCGCGCATTTTACGGCAGACTGAGCCTTCCTATCCGGAATCTCTGCGTCAGCAGCGTATTGAGGGCCGCGTGGCGGTACGCATGTTGGTGTTGGAAGATGGAAGCGTAGGCGATGCAGATGTGGTATCTTCTTCGGGATATGGAGAAATGGATGCGGCCGCAGTGGACGCGGTTAGACAATGGCAATTTGTGCCGGCAAGGCATGAAGGCGGCGGTGCTGTGCGTTGCCGGACAACCTTGTCTGTTAGTTTTCGGTTACGCTGAGTTGACTTAAAATATTGCAATTATAGTAAAAAAATGTGATGTGTGATGGATTATTGCCTAAGTATTGAAAAGTGGGAATAATCCATGGAACTGTGTTGACTTTTTCAACTTATTTTGGTAAAGTCAATACAAATAAGTGAATATTGATGGAGCAGGTGCCCGGAAGGGCTTAATAGGGAAGACCGGTGTAATGCCGGCGCGGTCCCGCCACTGTAATGGGGAGCAAATCCAAGAAATGCCACTGGGGCGAAAGCCTTGGGAAGGTTTGGAGGAGCGAAGATCCAGAGCCAGGAGAACTGCCTGTTTGACAATCACCGCTAGACCTACGAAGGATAGGGATGGAGATTCAGACAGTTTTGTTTGTATTTCGATCCCGGCCTATGGCCGGGATTTTCTTTTCTGCACATACCAACAGCAGAAGCGATGAAACTTTTCTTTGATTCCACTTCTACATCCTAGGGATAGCTTAAAATTGAATAAAAGAAACAGGCGCCCGGAAGGGCTTAATAGAAAAGACCGGTGAAAAACCGGCGCGGTCCCGCCACTGTAATGGGGAGCGAATCCAAGAGATGCCACTGGGGTGAAAGCCTTGGGAAGGTTTGGAAGAGCGAAGATCCAGAGCCAGGAGAACTGCCTGTTTGACAATCACCGCTAGACCTACGAACGATGGGAAGGGGATTCGCCAAATAGAGCTTTTATTTGGTTGTAATTCAAAACATTCCATCGTTGTAGGTGGGATGTTTTCTTTTGTCTTAGACAGAAGAAAAAGTGGATCTTGAATCTTCCGTCTGGAGTGTGATGGGAGTTTTAAGATAGATTTATTTCATTGCTCACTATAAGTCTCGCATAGAGACGAGCCCCAGGGGTAGGGGCTTCTTTTTTCTAATCCAGGTAAAAGAGCAAACGCTTAGAAGCCTGATTTGATAGAACTGTTGGTGCTGTACAGAAGGGAGCGAGGGAAATGGCGGTAGAGCGTTCTTGTCAAGAATGGGAAGAGAAAAAAGCATTAATGCAAGGTGCGGCAGCTTTTTTTGCTGGAATACCAGACGTAAACTCTACCGAAAATGCCCCGCTTCAGTGTTATTTGCAAGCATGTTCTTTGCTGGAGCGCCAGGGAGTTGAAAGAAGTTGTACGCAAAAAGGATTTTTGCGTAGCAACGCTTTAAAAGAAACTGATGCTAGGAAGAAAATGGTTTTTCAAAACCAAAATTATTTTTGGGGAGATATCCAAGGGCAAGATGCTTTTGCTAGAGGATATCGCAGTGCTATGGCTACTTTATTCCAGCTTTTACCGATACCAAAGAGAAAGCAGAGCAAGGAAGCAAGGGTTGCTTTACTTGGCGGTTCACCTGCGTATGCAGGTGATTTGGTGCGTATAGTGCGTCTTCGCGAGTTATTACGTCAAAAAAGTATTGTTGTAAAAGCGATACCGGGAATGGGAAGCTCTTTAGAAGAAATTGCCGAGTCTGTACAAGTTTCCTTGAATGTAGTTGTGCATAAAGAATTGGGAGCGCCAATGGCTCGTTATTTGCAGCGTGAATATGGAATTCCTTGGTTGTTGCTGCCTTTATTTACTAGTGAAGCACAGCAAATACAAAGTATTGAAAAGGCGCTGGAAAAGCCGCAACGGCAATGTAACTCTGCGGATCGAGAAGACTCTCCGGCTGCGCTGTCGCCAGTGGTTTTTTATATAGGATCTTGCCAAAAGGAGAATGATTGTGAAGCCCATAATCTTCAGCAGTAATATTGATCGTCAGTATCGCCAAATGCAACAAGCGTTACAGGAATTGCGCAGCGGTGATGAGACAATAAACCTAGGTCGTGTCGTGGATTTACATGAAAATTTACGATGGAATATAGAATGGCAGCGGCAGTTAGATAACTGCGGCTGCTTTATCTGTTCCTGGATGGGACATGGTAAAGAATGGGATTTTCTAAAAAAAACAATAGACTATTTAAAGTATCGAGGAAAAAAGTACATAGTTCTGCCGGCGAATCCTTTGGCGGAAGGTGGAGAAAAACAAGGGTTTGAAGAAGAAGAGCAAACTCGTTTGCGGCGATATTTGACTTATGGAGGAAAAGAAAATTATTGCAATCTTTGGCTCTGGCTTCGCAATGTCGCTGAAGGTAACGGCGAGTTATGGAAGGAACCTGTGCCTCAGCCCTGGCAAGGAATCTTTCGTTCTGGTCAGGAAGGAACAATACAAGATATTGCAATTTACAAAGAGCAATTTTTACACGGGGCTAAATTAGTTGCGGGCGTCTTGTTTCCACGCGATGAGTGGGTTTGGCGCGATTTGCGGCATCAGGAAAGCTTGATTCGAGAGCTGGAGGCGCAGGGGCTGCAGGTCATTCCGGTTTTTAGCCATTGGGCCAAGAACGAGGCTTTAGGGGCGCCGGGCGTAGATGAGGCGGTACGGCGTTTTTTCTTTGATGCAACAGGACGCTGCTTAGTGGATGTTGTTATTAATTGCTTCAAGTTTTCCCTTACTGTTGGCCGTCCTGTGGATCCTTTGTTTTTACAGAAATTGAATGTGCCGATTTTACAAGGCGTTACCTTGCTGCAAACAGAGGAGAGCTGGGAGACAAGCGTAACCGGTCTAAACCCTGTAGAACTTTCTTGCTGTGTTGTGCTTCCAGAGATTGACGGTGTGATTCATGGAGCGCCTCTGGCAGCGAAAAATCCAGCTGAAGACGGGGCAAGTCATTTTGAACCGATCGCGGAACGGTGCAAGGCTATGGCTGCCAGGGCGGCAAAGTGGGCTAGGCTGCGTCAGAAGAAGAATAGCGAAAAGAAAATTGCTATCATTTTTCATAATTATCCGCCCCGCAATTTCAATATCGGTACGGCGGAAGGTCTTGATTCTCCCGCAAGCGTACAGCGGCTGCTGGAGAGAATGGAGGCAGCCGGCTATCTAGTTGGCGAGCTGCCCGCGAATGGGGCGGAGCTGCTGGAAGCCATGCTGGCCCAAGCGACCAATGACGGACGTTTTTTGACAGACAAACAAAAGAAGACTGCTTTGGGCTGGGTTGAGTCAAAACGGGTTCAAGAATGGGCGAAACAGTGGCCCCCAAAAGTGCGGACGCATATGAAGGAAAGCTGGGGAGAGGCTCCGGGAGAAGCCTTTTGTTATGAAGAAGGCTTGCTGGTGCCTGGTTTACGCCTGGGTAATGTGGTGGTTACGGTTCAGCCGCCGCGAGGCTTTGAAGGAGATCCGGGGAAACTGTATCATTCGCCGGATTGTGCGCCCACCTATCATTACTTGGCCTTTTATCGCTGGCTGAAAGAGGATTTTCAAGCGGATGCGGTGGTACATATTGGAACTCATGGCTCGTTGGAATGGCTGCCAGGCAAGGGCGCGGGACTGAGCGAAGCGTGCTATCCGGATTTGGCATTGGCGGACTTGCCGAACGTATATCCGTACTTGATTACGGTTATTGGCGAAGGCGTACAGGCTAAACGGCGCAGCGCCGCCTGCCTAATCGGGCATTTGCCGCCGCCCATGGCTAGGGCGGAAGCGTATGAAGAACTGGAAGAATTAGAAAAAATGCTCGAAGAGTACCAGCATTTCCTAACCTTTCAACCGGAACAGGCGGAGGTAGCGGCTGGACGAATTCGGGAAAAAGCGGCGACTGCATCCATGGAAAAGGAAGTGCCGCCGGAGGCGGACTTTTCAGCTTATGCTTTAAA
The DNA here is from genome assembly GCF_028691475.1 of Anaeromusa sp. Classification (NCBI taxonomy): domain Bacteria; kingdom Bacillati; phylum Bacillota; class Negativicutes; order Selenomonadales; family Sporomusaceae; genus Anaeromusa; species Anaeromusa sp. The sequence continues at coordinate 17,277 of NZ_JAQUZF010000018.1, read as the reverse complement.
GCTGCACGCCTATATTTCAGATATTAAAAACATGTCCATTCGTACAGGTTTGCATATACTCGGGCAGGCGCCGCAGCAGGAGACTCTTCTTGGCTACTTGCTGGCGCTGACTCGCGTCGAGCAGGCGGAGCAGCCTTCTTTGCCGAAACTGCTGGTTAACATCCGCGGCTATGAGTATGAGGCTTTGCTGGCGGCAAGCGGCGTGCTGACGCCAGACGGCCTGCAAACGCAGGGGCGGATTTTGGATGAAGTGGAAGAAGCGGCCAGGCGTTTTATCGGCATTTTGCAAGCCGGGAATTTTAATGAAGCGGCGCGGCGAAGCGCGGTGGCTAGTATTGGTGATTGTGATGCTTTGTTGCGGGAACAGCTGGCAGGGTTAGCGGAGCATATTTGCGAAGTGCTGGTTCCGGCATTGCAGGCGACAAGTCAGGAAATGGGCCATTTGCTGGACGCTTTATCCGGCTGTTATGTAGAGCCGGGCCCTGCTGGCTCGCCTACCAGCGGTATGACTGACGTACTGCCCACAGGGCGCAATTTTTATGGCGTCGATCCAAAGCTGCTGCCCTCCCCGGCGGCGTGGGAGCTGGGCTGCCAACTAGGTGATGGCGTGATTGCCCGTTACATTGCGGAAGAAGGGCGGTATCCGGAAAATATTGGCATGATTTTTTGGAGCGGCGCCAATATGCGCAGCCGAGGGCAATGCATTGCGGAATTTCTTTACTTTTTAGGAGTGCGGCCGGTTTGGCAAAAAGGAAGTCAGCGGGTCATTGCCTTGGAAGTGATCCCACTGGCGGAATTGAAACGTCCGCGCCTGGACGTAACCGCCCGCATCAGCGGCATGTTTCGCGATGCCATGCCGGTAGTGGTTCAATGGATGGATGAAGCCGTTGCCATGGTGGCTGCCTTGGAAGAAGACGCCGAGGATAACTATGTGCGCAAGCATGTGCAGCAGGATGCCGCGCAGCTGGCGGTAAACGGTGCTGCGCCAAGCGACGCTTGGCGTCAGGCGAGCTTTCGTATTTTTGGCTGTCCGCCGGGCGCCTATGGCGCCGGTGTGGGAAGCGTCATTGAAGAGCGCAACTGGGAGTCGGTAGACGATTTAGCGAAAGCCTATGTGCGCTGGGGCGCTCATGCTTATGGCGCAAAAGCTCAGGGGGATTTCGTGCCTGCCTTGTTTGCGCAGCGCTTGCAGATGCTGGATGTAACGGTGAAAAACGAAGACAATCGGGAAGTCAACATGTTCAATTCGGATGATTTCAACTCCTATCATGGCGGCATGATTGCCGCTGTTAGGTCGCTGAAAGGGGAAGCTCCCCGCTCTTATTGCGGCGACACCTCGGATCGCGGCCAGGTGAAGGTGCGGTCGCTCCAGGAGGAAGTGAAGCGTCTTTTTCGCGGCGAGATGGCGAATCCTAAATTTATTGAAGGTATGAAACATCACGGTTATAAAGGCGCAGCAGATTTAGCCGGCTTGGTTTCTCGCTGCTTGGGCTGGGATGCCACCAGCGCGGTCATGGAAGACTGGATGTATCAAACTTTGGCGGAAAAATATGCTCTTGACGCGACTATGCAGGAGTGGATGAAAGAGGTCAATCCGTGGGCGTTGGAGCGCATTACGGAGAAACTCTTGGAAGCGTCACAGCGGCAGTTGTGGCAGACAGACGAAGCCATGCTGCAACAGTTGCGCCGGTTGCAGTTGGATATTGAAGGAGACCTGGAGGAACGAAGCGATGCATAGCTGGCAAGGCTGCCGCGTTTTGATTTTGGAATTGACAGGGCAATGTAATTTTGCCTGCCGCTACTGTTATGCCGCCGGAAAAAAGCCGTTGTCCATGCCGCTGGCGGTCGCTAAGCAGGCGATAGCCTCCGTAGCGGCATCACAAGAATCACAAGAGCCATTTTTAGTGCAGTTTACAGGAGGAGAGCCGCTGCTGGCGGCGGAGGCGCTGCTCAAGACGGCGGCCTGGATTCGGGAACGAAAATGGCCGGCTGTGCTGCAGATGCAGACAAATGGCTCGCTTCTTACGGCGGAGCTAGCGAAACAGCTGCGTCAATACGGAGTCGGCGTGGGGGTTAGTGTGGACGGCAGGCCTGCGGTTCACGATCAAATGCGCTGCTTTCCGGACGGCAAAGGAACTATGCAATCCGTGGCTTTGGGTATGAAGAATTTGGCGGAAGAAAAATGCGGCGCAGGAGTTACTTGCGTGGTTACGGCGGAAAATGTTCTTAAGCTGTCGGAGACGGTTGATATGGCGTGCTACTTAGGGTGCGCGCGCTCGTTAGGCTTTGATCTGCTGCGTCCAAGAGGCAGAGGCGATCAGGTGCAAGCGCCGCAAGCGGCGCAAGTGGAGCAGGGCTTTTGGCAGGCGCTGGAGAGAAATGAGTTTTGGCGCAAGGCTAACGGGGGGGCTCTGGAGATGGCCCAAGTCGCCAGAGTCGATAAATTGCAGCAAAGCAAGCTAGCCTGCTTTGGACACTGTCATGCGATGACTGGCGAAGCCTTGTATGTGGCTGCAGACGGCTCGCTATACGCTTGCGCGTCGTTGTCAGGGGATGCGCATTTTTACCTGGGGCGCGTAGAGGAAGGACCGGAGCCGCTTTTACGCAAGCGCGCGGCGGAACGAATCTGCGACGGTATGGCTATGTGTCGCAACTGCCAATGGCTGCCGCATTGCGGCGGCGGCTGTTTTTCCAGATGGTACGATGCACAAGGAGCGCCGCAGAACGTCGAAGGGGAATGTGCGTTGAAACGCACGGCGGCGCGCTGGTGGCTGCAAGAGCATAAGCAATAAAGATAGATGGAGGAGTTAACTATGAAACGAACCCAAGTATATCCTTTTAGCGCTATTGTCGGGCAGGAGGACATGAAGCTGGCTCTGCTTTTAAATGTGGTGAATCCGGCATTAGGGGGCGTATTGGTTAAAGGGGAAAAGGGAACTGCAAAGTCAACGGCCGTACGGGCCTTGGCGGCGCTCTTGCCGGCTGTTGAAATGGCGGCTGGCTGTCCCTTTCATTGCGACCCGACGGATGCGGGACGCTTATGTGACGCTTGTGCCGCCAAACTGGCGAAGAATGGCGCCCTTAGCGGCGTTTCAGGCTTTATGCGCGTCGTGGAACTGCCTGTGAGCGCTACGGAAGACCGGGTAGTGGGGACCTTGGATATGGAGTACGCCATTAAAGAAGGGGAAAAGAAATTTGAACCCGGCATTTTGGCGGAAGCCAATCGCAATATTTTGTATGTTGATGAAATCAATTTGCTTGACGATCATGTAGTGGATGTTTTGCTGGACGCCGCGGCGATGGGCGTCAATACGGTAGAACGCGAAGGCGTTTCTTATTCGCATCCGGCCCGGTTTGTGCTGGTTGGTACGATGAACCCGGAAGAGGGGGATATTCGCCCGCAGTTATTGGACCGTTTTGCGCTGTCTGTGGAAGTGGCTGGCGAAAATGAAGCTTTTTCTCGGGTGGAGGTCATTAAACGGCGCATGGCTTATGAAGCGGGGCCAAGGGAATTTCGCGGCGCTTGGGAGGCGGCGGAAGAGGAATTGGCGCGGAAAATTACCGCCGCGAGGAAGCTGCTGCCCCAGGTAGCGATTGAGGATGAATTGCTCTTGCGGGTAGCCGAGGCTTCCTTAAAGTTGGGCGTGGACGGACATCGGGCGGATATTACGGTCATTAAAACGGCTTTAACTTTGGCGGCCCTGGAGGAGCGTAAGGAAGCCACGCTGCTGGATGTGCGCCGCGCGGCGTCTTTGGCTTTGCCGCACCGCATGCGGCGGCGGCCTTTTGAAGAAGCGAGCCTTTCAGTTCAGGTACTAGATGAACTGTTTGGCGCAGCAGAGGAGAATGGAACATGCGCAGCGGCGGAGTAATGCCTTTTTCGGCCATTGTGGGTCAAAAACAGGCTAAAGAAGCGCTGCTTTTGGCTGTGGTCAATCCCGCAGCCGGAGGGATTTTGCTTTCCGGGGATAAGGGCAGCGCAAAATCGACCTTGGTTCGCTCTTTAGGAATTTTGGCCCCGGAACTAGGCTTGCGTACGCTGCCCTTACATATTACGGAGGACCGACTTTTTGGCAGCCTCGATTGGGAAACAGCCTTGGAGACGGGGAAAGAACGACTGCAAAAAGGCCTGTTAACGGAAGCGGACGGATGTGTGCTGTATGTAGATGAAGTGAATTTACTGCGCAGCGAAGTGATTGGTCCGCTGCTGGACGCCGCATTGTCCGGTTGTGTGCGTATTGAGCGTGAAGGCTTGTCCCAGGTGAGTAAAACTTCGTTTTGTGTGGTAGGTACGATGAATCCGGAAGAAGGAACCTTGCCTGACGCTCTTTTGGATCGTTTTGGACTTATGGTATCCATAAGTGCGGAAAAGGAGGCCCCTTTGCGCGCGCAAATCGTCAAACAAGTGCTGCGCTGGGAGCGGGAACCGGAGCAAGTAGCTAAGACGTGGGAAGCTGAGGAAAGACACTTGCGAGATAAAATATTGCAAGCTAGAGAATGCGTGTGTCAGGTCGAAGTTTCCGCGGCAATGATGGAATTGGCGGCGGCGTGGTGCTCGCAAGGACATTGCGCAGGACATCGGGGTGAGTTGTTTTTACTGGAAGCGGCTAAGAGCGCCGCTGCATTAGATGAGCGTTTATACGTACTGCCTAAAGACATGGAAAAAGCGGCTCTCTACGTATTGCCGCATCGAGTGCGGCAGCAGCAAGAACCGCCTATGTCGGAAGAAAACCAGGGGGATTCGCAGCAGGAGGAAGAACCGCCGGAAAACGAGCAAAGCGAGCAGGATGATCTGCAGCAGCCGCAAGAGCCGGAAATAGACGCAGAAAAGCCGGCGGAAAATGAAAACCAGCAAGACGAAACGCCGGAAAACGAGCAAAAGGAACAGGATAAACCACCGGAGCCGGACTCGGAGCCGACCTCTCAGGAAAAAGTGGATCTGCCATTGCTAAAGGGTTTAATGCAGATGAAATTGGAAGAGACCATGGATCGCCGCGAACGGGCTGGTAATGGCAAGCGCAGCCGTACTCGTTCCTCCTTGAAGCAGGGACGGTATGTGCGGGCCATTTTTCCTAACGGCAAGGTCAGCGATCTGGCTTTTGACGCAACCTTGCGTGCGGCTGCACCTTGGCAGAAAAAAAGAGCGTCTCAAGGCGTAAAGCTGGTGATAAAAACGGAGGATTTACGCCAAAAGGTGCGGGAAACACGCGTGGGAGGCGTTTTCTTTTTTGTGGTCGACGCCAGCGGATCTATGGGGGCCAAAAAGAGAATGGCGGCGGTCAAAGGGGCGATTTTATCATTCTTACAGGATGCCTATCAAAAACGGGACCGTGTTGCTCTTGTCGCCTTTCGCCGCCATGAGGCGGAAATGCTTTTGCCAGTAACCCGCAGTTTGGATTTAGCGCGAAAATGCTTGCAGCAGCTGCCTACAGGAGGCCGTACGCCATTAGCTGCGGCGCTGGAGACAACGGCCCGGGAGATTGAGTGTTTGCGTTTGCGGGAAAAAGAATCCAGGCCTGTTATTGTTTTGGTTACAGACGGGCGCGCTAACAGCGGCGGCGCAGACCCTGTGCAAGAAGCGCGGGACGCTGCGGAAAAACTGGGGAATCAGGACATCCCCGCGTTGGTGATTGATACGGAAGAGGACTTTGTTCGCATGGGCATTGCCAAAGAAATTGCTCTGCGGTTACAGGGAACCTACCGTCCACTGCGTTCGATAGAGAGCGACGGCTTGGTGCGGATTTTGCGCGGCTGGCGGGCGCAGCGCGAAGCCGGCGGCGCAAGGTGAGCTGTAGATAACGCTGCGGATGCGTAAAACATAATAAGAAGTACATAGAGGAGTTGTGTGTAGTGAGAAAAGAAAATTTGGCAAGACATAAGAAGCGTTTGTGGGCGTGTTTACTGCTGAGTTCGCTGTTGGTGGGCAGTGCGGCGCAGTCGGGCTGGGCGGCGGAAGCGTCTAAACCGGGTTCGGAGGCGAAAACTGCGGCGGAGACGGAAGAATTTTCGCTGGAAGACGTGACCGTAACGGCGTTGCGTTATAAGTCTAAGAACTTGGAAACGCCAGCCGATGTCAGCAGCTACAGCCGGGAGCAGCTTAAAGCTACCGGGGCGACCAATTTGGCGGATGCCCTCAAATACTCGACTGGCTTGATTTATAGTTCGATGGGGCCGCATGGTCAGTCTTGGGGAAATATGACCAGTAAAATCATTATTCGCGGTGTAGAAAGCGGCACCTTGGTTATGATGAACGGCGTTCCCATCAACATGAATGGGTATTATCACTTGGAGAGTATTCCGGTGGAACAGGTGGAGCGCGTAGAGGTGCTGAAGGGCGGCGGCTCGGTTCTTTATGGGAGTGAGGCTCTTGGGGGCATTATTAATATCATTACGCGCGAAAAAGTGCAAAACAGCGTTACTGTTTCCGGCGGTAATGACGGTCAAAGCCACAGCGTATCGTTGCAAGCCGGTAAATCGAGCTTTAATGTTTCCTTCGGCAAAACCAATGAAAGCGGCGTGATGACAGATCCCAAGGCTAATGCTACCTATGGGACTACCGGGGGTAGCTATTACACCGCTTTTGGAGACGCTACCAAAAACAATGTGAACTGGCATTATAAATTTGATGATCATTTTTCCGCTAATTACTCCTACGGGAAAGATGATTATTCAGTGATGTATAAAAAAGTTGGCGATGATTCGTTGTTGCGTTCCAGCGATTACATCGATGAATCGCATCGCCTGCAGTTGGCGTATGATAAGAACGGCTGGAGTAGCAAAGCGTACTTTAATCGTCAACATGTGGATCAGCGGGGCACCGAACCGGCTTTAGCGAATAAGCATGATTGGACAGATACCACGAATACCGTATATGGCATCGACACGCAAAAAACCTGGCAGGCCGGGGGCGCAACCTGGCTTGCAGGAACGACGATGCAGCGGGAATCGTACAATGATTTTGGGCAAACCTTATCTGGAAATAAAGCGGCTAGAACGTTAAAAGCGCCCTATACCAACGGGCCGCATGACCGTAATCATTACGCGCTGTATATGCAATGGGATAAAGAACTGGGCAGTAAAAACCGCCTGATTATCGGCGCCCGCGAGGATGTTGTAAAAACAGGCGAAGGGCAGCGATTTGACGCTCTTTCGCCGCAACTGCAATTTTTGCATCGTTTAGATGAAAACCGTTCGTTGTATCTAAATGCCAGTAAATCTTTCCGGATGCCCAATTTTACTGCGTTGTATAAAACTAGCAGCGACAACTTTATTTCTAACCCTGATTTGAAACCGGAAACAGGACTCAACCAGGAAGTAGGATATAAATACGAAAAAGGAGATGTGAAGTGGAAAGTTGCGGCGTTTCACTTGGAAGTTGACGATCAAATCACTTGGAAAAAAATAGTTTCAGGGGGCTCTACCTATTATGTAGCGCAAAATGTTTCAAAGTTCCGTAATAGCGGTATCGAAGCTAGCTATGATCATAAATTGAGTAAGCATTGGAGTTATTCTTTGGGCAGCAGTTTTGGTAATCCGGAACAGCAGGAAAGCGATGGCAGCGCTTGGACCAAGACGCTGGGCCGCATGACTTTTAATGGAGCATTACACTATATGAGCGGTCCTTGGACGGCGGATTTGAGCGCGATGTATTATGGAGATCGTGTAGATAGTGATGGACTGGAACGCAGTGCGATGATTCCTGTTTCGCTCCACGTAGGCTATAAATTGAAAGAAAATCGTACCCTGACCTTTGATGTGGACAATCTGCTCAACCGGCGCGATGTTACAACGAACAGCAGCGCCTACTATATGCCGGAACGCTCGTTCCGTCTGGGCTTGACGGCTACTTTCTAACGTGAATAGGTGAATGATGAAATGTAAATGGGAACAAGGCAAAAATAAAATCATCATAAGTTTTTTGACAGGTCTGTTTTTATTTGCTTTTAGTACAATGGCAGTTCAGGCGCAGGTGCGCTTGAACTGCCAATTTCCCTATGTGCTGGGAGCGGGAAAAGCGAAGGAAACCTTGCAGCCAGGGGAACGCGCCTATTTGCTGCTGTCTGTGGAGAACCGCGAAAATGCGGGGGTAACGACTTCGTTACAAGTGGAGCTGCCACCTTTTTTTCAGTCTGATGAATGGGAAGGAAAATGGCAGCAGCAGGGAAATGTCTGGCGCACGGAAGTTCCTTTAGAAGTGGGCTTTGATCAAAAGTTCTTTTGGCTGGGAGTAAAGGTGGCCTCTGATGCCCCTCAAGGGCCGGCAGTTCTTCAGCTAGAGGCGGATGGACAGAAGCAGTCTAGAGAAATTGTTGTTACTCACGGTGATGGAAGCATGGCTTTCCTGGAGATAACCGATGTAAATTTGCCGTTAGATCGCGATGGGCATCGGGATGCGCGCAAGAAATCCCGCGCGGTTGTCCTTAGGGATCGAGAATGGGATTATTGGAAGAATCTTTTGCAGGGAAAAGGCGCGTCTAATCAAGAAGTGGAAGCTATTCATCCGGTGACCTATGCGGCGTTGACGCTGGCTAATCCTCGTGGGATTCAAGGGCCGGGGCTTGTTACGCTGCAACTGGCGGATGTTCACACAGGCAAAGCAATGCCTGGTCTTTTTACACCAGGTACATCTGGTGAAGACAAAGAAGGCGGTGCCATGGTCGGAGACGAAGAAGGTCTGCACGCTATGGTTGCTTTGGATGGTTCAGGACATCAGACACTATTGCTGCCGATCTATGCAGATGAAAGAAAGCTGCGCAATGGCGCTTGTCTGCTGCAGGCGCAGATTGCTATGCCTGGTGGTGAAAGCGTTGTGTGGAACGGACCTGTGGAAATGGTTAAACAAGATGCCAGAGCTGTTTGGGTTACTTTGGCGGCGGCGTTGCTGGTCATGGCGGCTTTTATTTGGGGCGCTTTTCGTCTTCGTCCCTTGCTGGCGTCGATGAAAACGCGCTGGCTGGCGACGGTGGCTCTTTTTGGAGCGGCCGCTTTTGCGGTGGTCAGCGTGCCTACTATTTTGTTTGGGGAAGTACTGCATGTATTGCTGGGACCCTTTTCTTTCTTGGTAACCGGTTTGTTTTCCGGTATTGTCTTGTATATGCTGCTGGTGGCCTTGGCGGCGCTAATCCCAAGACCAGGTGTTTTGTCGCTGGCGCTATTGGTGCGGATGCTTTTAGGCATGTTGGCGTTTGGCCAGATGTCGCCTATCAGCTTTCTATCTTTTGGCATGCATGCGTTGCTGCTGGAAGCCTTCTTTTACGGCGCTGGACTGTATCGCTATCTGGAGCAAGTGAAAGGCGGGGCGTCTTTCCAAGCTAGAAAGGCGGTAGAAATTGCCGTCGCTTGCGCCGTAGCCGACGGCGCGGCGACGTATGTAAGTTTGCAAGCCATGTGTCTTTTGTATCGCTTGTTTTATGCTGAATGGTATATTGCGCTGCTGGTTGGCGTAAATGGTTTGCTATATACGGCGATTGGCGCCTGGAGCGGTATTCGTTTAGGACGGAAATTGATTCGCGTGGGAGGAGATTAAAAGATGAAGTCGTTGCTTCGCTTAGAGCATGTTACTTATACCTACCCGCGGCGCAATAAGCCAAGCCTAGAGGACATTAATCTAGAAGTTCAAGCAGGGGAGCTGCTGCTGTTAGCTGGAGAAACCGGCTGCGGCAAAAGTACGCTGCTCCAAGTGCTTAATGGCCTTGTGCCACAAGAGAGCGGCGGCAGGCTGCAGGGCAAGGTATTCTTGGATGGACAAGAGGTAAGCGAATGTAGCGTAGGCGAACGAAGCCAGCTCGTAGGTATGGTGTTTCAGTCTCCCGATGATCAGCTGATTTCTTCGTCAGTACAGGAAGAAGCGGCATTTTTCCTGGAAAACCTGGGCGTTGGTTTTGAGGCGGCGGCTTTATCTGCGTCAAAAGCATTGCTTCAGGTGGGTTTGGAGGGACTGGAAAAGCGCAGCGTACATGCTTTGTCCGGCGGTCAAAAGCAACGCTTGGCCGTGGCTTCCGTACTGGCGGCGCAGCCGCGAATTTTGGCCTTGGATGAGCCAATCAGTCAGCTTGACCCTCAGGGAGCGACGGAGCTGCTGGAGGTGCTGCAGGCGCTTTTGCGCCGCCGCAATACAGCGATGGTGCTGGTGGAGCATCGTCTACATGAAGCCTTGCCCTTATGTACTCATATTGCCATGATGCAAGAGGGAAGAATCGTTTGGCAAGGCACGAGGGAGGAAGCGCTGTTGCAGGCGGAACGCTTTGACCGCTATGGGCTGCGCTTGCCCCAAACGGTGGATGTTTGCCGCAGTTTAGACGTTCCGGCTGTACTGGAAGTAGAAGAAGCGGTGCGGTGCATTCAAGAAGCATATCCGATGAAAGTTGGGGGTGAGACATTGCCGCAGCCAGCGTCTTCGGCAATAGAGCCTTTGCCTGCAGTAGAAGCTAAAGTCCTTTCTTACCATTATAGCCGTCGTCAAAACTTGGTATTGCAGGATTTGAATCTGCAAATTAACAAAGGGGAGTTTGTGGCGCTTATGGGCTGCAATGGAGCGGGAAAGTCGACGCTGCTGCACCTGATAGCCGGTTTACAGGCTCCCTCTGAGGGAGAAATTCTGGTTCAACGCAAAGCGCCGCGAGTAGGCGAAGGAATTGTAGGGATGGTACTGCAAAATCCGGATTTTATGCTGCTCGAAGAAACGGTACGAGCGGAAGTTGGGGGAGCTTCCGGGAAACTTTCGCCATGGCAGCAGCGACTGCTTGAACGATTGGGCTTAACAGGGATGGAAGAAGAATTTCCTTTGGCCTTGAGCAAAGGGCAGCGTCTGCGGGTAGCTCTGGCGGCGGTGCTGGGGCGTGAACCGGCGGTGCTGCTTTTGGATGAGCCAACAACCGGGCAGGATATTGTCCATATTCGGGATATTGTTTCCCTGCTGCAAGAGTATGCGGCTGGCGGCGGTACGGTTATTCTATGCACCCATGACACGGAAGCGGCCGCTTGTTTTGCGCAGCGCGTAGTGGTGCTGAACGAAGGGAAAGTGTTTTTAGATGGTACGCCTGCTGCTGTTTTTAGTCAACCTCTGATTGCGTCTGCCGGTCTGCGCGCTCCGGCGGCGCTGCTTTTGGCGCAGGAATTGTATGGCGGCAAGCATGTAACGGTAGAGGAGGTGGTGGCGCATGTACGACAGTCAAATATGGGAAGCGACGCCAGGGCAAACGCTGCTGCACCGACTAGATGCCAGAGTTAAACTTTGTTTCTTAGGCTGCTGCGCTCTTTTTGTGATTGTTGTGGAAAGCGGCAAATCTTTGTTTTGCTTGTTTTCTTTTATTCTATGTCTTCACGGAGCGGCGCGCATGTCCTTAGAAAGGTGGAAACTTTTATCTCTCTTTGTCCTTTTGGGCATGTGGGGGACGATGATGAGCCAAGCTTTGTTTTACAATCAAGAACCGCGCACCATCTTAGCCTGCCTTGTGCCGCCCGTGACTCCACTTGTTGGCGTTCTTACGGGAGGCGTGTTTGTATATCGGGAAGGCCTTGAATATGGCGCTGTGCAAGCTTTGCGGTCCGGCAGCATGATGGCGGCAGGGCTGCTTTTGGTTTGGACTTCAGATTCCCGCAGTCTTTTGCGCAATTTAATGGCCTGGAAGCTTCCTTATGAACTTTCGTTTATGCTGACAACGGGCTTGCGTTTTCTGCCGGTTTTGTTTCAGGAAACGGCGATTGTTTTGACGGCGCAGCGGCTGCAAGGAGAAGGCGTGCTGCGCTGGTGGCGGCCTGATGAAATAGTGCCGTTAGCCAGAAAAACGCTGTTTCCAATTTTGGCGAGAACCCTGCGGCGAGCGGCTACGCTGGCTGCTTCGGCAGAAAGCCGGGGCTTCGGGCGCAAACAGCGTCTTAAGGTAACGCTGGCGCTTCCCAAATGGCAAAAGCGGTTTTGCTTGTTGCTGCTCTTATTGATGGTTCTGTTAGTTGCTTTCAAAACACTGTCCTTGCTGGCTTTCTATGGGGTTTACTATGGTTCCTGGTGCCAGCCGTTGTATGATGGCATGAAAGGATGGCTATAACGGTATGAATGACAGGTGGCGCGAACAAGCTAAGGCAGTCGCGATCATAGCGCTGCTCTTTATAACGTTGTTCTTTTTAGGGCGATATATTTTCCAGCAAGCAGGCGACGGAACCAATAAGGACAGCTTTCTAAAGACAAGCACTGGCTTATATCAGGTAGTGGCGGAGGTTCCGTTAGGACAGGTGGAAGTGTACAATTACCAGCGCATGGGCTTTACAAAAGGCTTTGTATGCTTTTCGCCGGATGGGGACGCTTTGGCGGTTGGCACGGAAAACAGCGAGCTTTTTGTGCTGGAGAGTGAGAAGGGAAAGATAAAGTGGCGCAAGCGCAGCGGTAACGGAAAGATCAGCGCCCTTGCTTTTAGTCGGGATGGACGACGTCTATATGTCGGAGAAAACGGTCCTCAAGCAGATTTGATTTGCTTGGACTCACAAACAGGCCAGGAACTTTGGCGTCGTGGTTCCGCTAAAGAACTGGGTTCTGGATTGAACGACAAAACTTATCCCGGAATTGTCTGCATTCGGGAGTCTGGATTCGGTACGGTATATGCGGCGGGGCAGCGAACCATACGATCTGCCGACCGCTATGAGTATCGGGGGCGTTTGTATGCCTATACACCGGCCGGCGCCTTGCTGGGAAAATTTCCAGCAGAGCGTAATTTGGACGCTTGGGTAGGCTGGATGAGCGTTTCTGCGCAGGGGCAGGTGTTTTTCGGGACGGCCAATTGGGATGCTAAGCTGCAGTGCCAGGATAACCAATCCATCTATAAATTGGACGATGGGCTGCGGCAAGTATTGTGGAGTACGGCTATGGCGCCAGTTCCTCCTTATGAAAGAACTACGCTGCGCTCCAGTCCGGAAGTGACTGAGGATGGGAAGTGGGTCGTTTCCTTTGCCAGTGATGGCAGGGCGTTTTTACACCACGGTGAAGACGGAACGCTTGCTTGGAGAAGAACGCTGAGTAGGCCGGAGCTTGTAAACGGGATCTATGTCAATGCCACAGGACTATACGGACAGGCAACGGCAGACCGACTTGTGTTTACTACTGGCAATACCTATAACCGGGCTAATTGGCAGATGACTACGCCTATGGAGCACCCTAGCTCTAATTGCGTCTTTCTATTTGATTATCAAGGACGGCTGATCGAAAAAAAAGAGCTGGGCGGCATGGTGGAGCAATTGGCGCTATCCGAAGGGGCTGCGGCAGTGGCGGTGGGACGAAACAGCCGCACGAAAGATGCATCTGTACATGGCTTGACCTTGCTTTCGCTTCGCGACGGAAGCGTGCTTGATCGCTTGGCTTTGGAAGGGCCTTGCGCAGGAGCGGCGATTAGCAAGGATGGACGCTTGGCAGCTGCCGTGGAAGCGCCCCTGCAATTGGATGATGGAACGATTATGGGAGAATATAGGCTGGTGGTCATAGGGAAAACAGTGCAGTAATGTGATATAATAAGAAATAAATTTCAAAAAGGTAAGTGAACTATGCCATGAAGAAAATTATTATTTGTTTTTTAGCATTCTTTCTTTTTACGGTTTCCGCTGCTGCACAAGGAGACGAGGTACGGTTTATTGATGTTGATCAGTATTTGGCGGCTAAGGACAATGTAATGCTTCTTGACGTACGTTCCGTAAAAAGCCGAAGCCTAAGTCGGCAAGAAATACCAGGCGAAACTTGGCTCAATCCGAAAAACGAGGAAGCTTTGGAATCGTTTTTGAAGACGGCTGATACGGAAAAAGCCTATGTTATCTTTTGTTCTTGCCCGGAAGATAAATACAGCATACGCATTGCCCAGGTCTTGGCAGACTGTAATTTTGAGAAGGTTTTTGTCTTGAAGGACGGCTGGGACGCTTTACGAAGAGAAGAGGATATTGAAAAGGTGAATATCGAGCAATAAGAAGTATAGGAAGAGAGGGAGCTGAAACGATGCAAGTAAGCCCAATCGGCATTGTCCATTCTACTTTTTGTGAGCCCGAAGGAACGCCCATTCAAGCGGCAGCCGCCATTGGCAGCAAGGCTATTATCGAAGTATATGATGAGTATATGGAAGGGCTAAAAGATATAGACGGCTTTTCTCATTTGATTTTGCTATATCACTTTCATCATATAAAGAAGGCGAAATTAACTGTAAAGCCGTTTTTAGATGATCATACGCACGGGATTTTTGCTACGCGTTCGCCCGCGAGACCGAATCCTATCGGCTTTTCGGTTGTTCGTCTCAAGATGGTTGACGAAAACCTTCTTTATGTTGAAGATGTTGATATTTTGGATCAAACTCCTGTATTGGATATAAAGCCTTATATAGGTGAATTTGATCATAGAATAACTGAAAAAATCGGCTGGTTTCAAAAATCCATACATAAAATGCATGAGGTAAAAGATGACGGACGGTTTAAGGGCTAAATCCGCATTTTGACTGCAGGGAAAATCGCCATAAGGAGACCTAGAGTAAGACTAGCTAGGTTTCTTTATGGCGATTTTGTATTTCGTGGCCTGAATTTGAATGATGGTTTTAACTTTGTGATCAAATTCAATGCTGCTATTGTGCATATTGGCCTAAAAAATAGTTTGTTTATACTGAAATTCATGCAGGCGTACAAAGGAAATGGGTGTAGAAAGAGAGAAAATATAAGCTAAATTGCTTAGCAGGAGCAACAAAAAAGAGTAGGAGTGAGCAAGCATGATTTCTCATATTGACAACGTGAACGCAGTGGCCATGAAGATTCCCGGGGCGGAAAAAGCATGGAAAAAAGTATGTATCTCTCCGCAAGAAGGTTGGGAAGGCTATGTAATGCGAGTGTTTGAACTGGAACCAGGCGGGAACACGCCGGAGCATACGCATCCGTGGCCGCATATCAATTATTTTCTGCAAGGGGAAGGGACCGTTTATTTGGACGGAACGGCTCATGAGGTGAAAGCCGGTTCTTTTGCTTATATCCCATCTGGCGCGCTGCACAAGATGATCAACCGCGGCGAAGACGTATTTCGCTTCATTTGCATTGTACCTGAAGAGGGAGAAGGCTGAAGGTAAGGTGCGGTATATAAAATAATGAAATTTGAGTGCAAAACGGTACGGATCCTTTAGAGGAAACGTACCGTTTTGTTTAGGTAACTGGTTTTCTAGCTTATAGTTCTAAACCTAGCTGAAATGCAGCATCAAGGCAAGGAAGGCCAGCGATTTCACCAGGAGATTCAACTCCCTTCGCACTGATAACGCCAAGGTTTTTCCAGCCTAGATAGTCAGCAAGGGACCGATAGTATTGCACTAGGGTGTTTGTAATAAAAGCCTCTTGTTTGCAAGCGGTTGTTAATAGGATGCTGGCAGTGATTTTTCGGCCGATGACGCTTTCGTTATAGGTCCGATCCAACAGAAGCTTGAAACTGCCAGGGAAACCGAGATAATACACAGGTGACGCAATGACGAGCGTATCGTGTTCTTGCAATAAGCGAGAAACTTCTTGCATGTCATCTTTTTGGATGCATTCTCCTTGATGTGTTTGGCAATAGTTGCAGCCTAAGCAAGGCGCGATGGTTTTATCGGGGATAAAATATTCTGTAACCTGGTGACCTTTCGTGAGGGCGCCTTTAATGAATGAAGCAGCCAGTGTTGCGGAATTGCCAGTTTTTCTAGCGCTGCAATATAGAACCAATACTTTTCTCATGTTGATTTCCTCCTCGGAATTTGAAATATTGTCAAATTAAAGGTATCATAAAGAAAAGTATCCGTAAAATTGATTTTAGCAATAGAAACAATCGAATACAATGATAGTTGGTTGTTTAAAAATGGTAAAGAGGAGGAAATGTATGGACTTCAAATTGCTGCGTAGTTTTAAGATTGCTGCGGAACTTGAGAATATAAGTCATGCTGCAACAGCATTGGGGTATGCGCAATCAACTATTACAACCCAGATTCAACAATTGGAAAACGAGCTAGAGGTGAAACTGTTTGAACGCTTGGGGAATCGAATTTGTCTGACGGAAGCGGGAAAAACCTTCTTAGAATATACGGAGCAAATTCTTTTTACCATGGATCGTGCGAAAGAAAATTTGAAGCATGCCAGCCAGCCTTGCGGAGTATTAAAAATAGCAGGGATTCATTCATTATGCGCCAGTATAATGCCTGGTCTTGTAAAAGAATACAAAGAAAAATATCCAAATGTAAAACTTGAAATTGTAACAGGAACGATTGGAGACGTACTTGAGAAGGTGAAAATAGGCAACGTTGACGTGGCTTTATATATGGACTTTGCAGAAGCGCCTAAAGATGTGCTTGTCGCCTTTGAACAAAGAAATCCGCTCTGCTTTTTGTGCGGACCTGCTAATCCGCTTCGATATAAAACAAATCTCACACTCAAGGATATCGAAAACGAACCCTTTCTGGTTACAGAAAAAGAATGTCGGTATCGTAAGAAATTTGAGCAGATATTCGAGATGAGACGATTAACGCCTGCTATTTATTTTGAAACAGGAAATACAGAGATTATTAAAAAATTTGTAGAGAACAACATAGGCATTACGTTACTACCGGAGGTTGCGGTCCAGTCGGAAATTAAAGAAGGAAAGCTGGTAAAATTAGATGTTGCTGAAAAGATAGAAGAACCTTTTATTCGGCTTATTTATCATAAGGACAAATGGCTTGCCGCTGCTATAACGAAATTTGCGGAGTTGATGAGTGCGCTGTTAGTATGATCAGCATACTCTGATATAGCATGGGATAAATAAAAATCCCGTGAAAAACCGTAGTGGCTTTTCACGGGATTTTTATTTGTGTTTTATAAGTTGGCTTTTGAAGACTAGCCCTGGAAACTTATTTTTTCACAGTGCTTTTCCAAAGTCCATGGAGATTGCAATAGGCATAGACGTCAACTTCGGCGGCGTTACAGACGCAGAAAGTTGCTTCCGGCGCTTGACCAGCCTCCAGAGTAATGCGCTGTACTGTGTCGTTATAGACAATGGTAATCCATTGGATGAAATGCTCTGTCAACATAGGATGGGCAACGCTGCCTACTTTAACGTTTAGTTTGCCGTCATCCGTAAATGTAGCTACAGGCAAGTGCTTTTCGGTAGAAGCTTCTACTGTGTTTGGTTCCAATAGCTCCATGGGTTTGTCGCAGCAAGTGACAATGGCATCGGCAATGAAGCAAGTCCGCGCATAGGAAGCTTCGCCACAAGTGAATTTCTTTTGTCCCAGTTCAACTACTTCCAGGGTATAACCACAAGCGGCACAACGG
>NZ_JAQUZF010000123.1:0-6731 GCF_028691475.1 Anaeromusa sp. | reverse complement strand
AACTTGCGGTAAGCCAAGGTATCACTAAGCGGCAGGCGGATCATCATGTAATTGCCCTCGCCAGCCAGATGATGCAGTCCCAGCGCGGTAAGCTCGCTATGCAAAAAGGCCTTCGCCTCGCGCACCAGCGTTCGGGTATTTGCTACATGGTCTCCCTCATTATCCAGCGTAGCCAAGGCCGCAACCTGAGCCAGAGCGTTCACCGAATACACGACGCAGGTGCGGCGAATGACATTCACCACTTCCGGCGAACCGGCCAGATAGCCAATGCGCAAGCCCGCCAGGCCGTACATTTTCGAAAAAGTACGAAACACCACCAGATTTGGATATTCATGAAGCAGTTTCATACCGTCTGGAAAATCCTCTTGCTCCACAAACTCCGCATAGGCTTCGTCTAAGACAACGATCTGTCGACCACCCACGGCCTCCAAAAAAGCTCGCAGCTTTTTCTCCGTCCAATACGTACCAGTAGGATTATTAGGATTGCACACAAATAAAATTTTAGTACGTTCATCAATGGCCTTGAGCATGCTTTGCGCGTCGAAGGCCTCCTCGCACAAAGGCACCTGTTTGGATTGATACCCCGAAAATTCAGCTACCCATTCATAGACGGCAAAGGTTTTATCCGCGGTAATGATATTATCGCCAGCCTGACAAAACGCATTGATAACAAAGGCGATTACTTCGTTGGCGCCATTTCCTACCAAAAAGCAGTCGGCATCCAGTCCAAATTTCTGCGCCAAGCGCTGGCGCAAATGAAAGGCATCGCCGCTGGGATAGATAGCCGCCGCCGCCGGATCAAAAGCGGCAATAGTCGCCTGCGCTTCTTTCGCTGGCCCTAAGGCATTTTCGTTGTTATTCAATCTGTGAATCGACGGGCAATGAAACATATCCCGCAATACATCATCGGGCTTACTGGGAATATACGCCTGAATGGAGCGAATATGCGCAGGAACCAGGGTTTCCCATCTGACGGTTTGTCCCTGCATACTCAAGCCTCCTCCGGCAGCGTCAAAAGCAGCAGATCGCCCCGTCCGCCCCAAGGCAAAATGAACTGCGGCGTAAAGCCGGCAGCTAAAATAGCTGGCGCCGCCTCTACTTCGGCAGCTTTGCCCAAGTCCAACTCGAAAAATATATTTTTAATGTTCTCATTTCGCAAAGCGGTAACATGCATAGCCAGGTTTTCCTTCATATCCGCGCCAGGCGCCAATACCGCCAAAAACGCAGTCAGCTTACGCCGGTCCAAACGAGTGGACAAAATAGAATCCGCCAATTGCTCTTCCCCTTCATAGATCGCTGGCTGCAGCTTGCGCGGCAACGCCAAAAAATCATACTGCTGCCGCAAAAACGCTTCGATCATCGGATGTGCAAAGACACTCATCCCGTTATCTTCTTCCAATTGCCGATATAAAGCCGTATGACGCCGCACAACGCCGCCGACAGACGCTAAGACAACTTCTCCCAGCGGCTCAAAATATCCAGCAGGCGCCTGTGCTGTCGGCTGGCGCATGGTCATGCACACAATACCGGAACGAGCTAGCTTGTTAAGAGCCCCTTCTACCAAAGTGACAGCCAGGCCGGCTTGCTCCGAAAATACATACGGTCCAAAGGCTTCCACCATTTTACCGCCATACTGCCAGAGAAAGCCTCCCCCCACTTGCCCCTTGCTGTCTTGCATCAGCACCGCGCCATATTCGCCACTAGCAAGCATGTCGACAAGCTTACCAGGATAGTGAAAAAATTCCGGAGCACTGTCGCCATAAACAGCCAGCACCCTCCTGGAAAACTGCTTCAAAGCTTCCCGCTCCGGCTCGGCTAACGCAAAACCTAAAGAAGGAAGTTCTTCAAATTCTTCTGGCGCTGCCTGGGGATATCGCTTCTCCAGACGCAGCTGCAGCCCCATGCGATTATCAGATAGCATTTCAAGACAAAAATGGTCTACTGTACGCGCCGCCAAAAGCAGCCCCATTTCCGCCAACGCCGCATCATCATCCAATGACATACTGGCGGTCCGATTAAATACCTTCGTCGGCAACGCGCGCCGCGGAAACAGGCAGGATGCTTCCAGGTAATAGCCGCCATGACGACAGCAAAAATGCATCTCCCCGGCATCTTCTCGTTGTCCGCTGAGAAAAGCGAATAGCTCTTCCGTCGCCAGGGAAAGGCTTAATTGCTCTTCTTTGCCAAAGCCAAAGGCTTGTGCGGTGTTTTCCGTACAACTTACAATGACCGGCAGCATTTCTTCCTGTAACGGTATGTGCAGCTCTACAGACTGTTTTTGCTTCATAATGACTCTCCTTTTCACCAGCCAAGATTACGCCGCCTGTTATTTCAGCACTTTGGAAAATCCCCAGTAACGAAAGGCCAGCATAGTAATATCATCCGACTGCTCCGCTCCTGCGGCAAATTCGTGTAGTTCCTCTCTTACCTCGCGCAGCAATACATCTGGAGCGGCCTCGCGGCGATTGCACAACGCCGCTTCCAAGCGCGCCTCTCCAAAAAGTTCCTCGTCTTTATTAGCAGCCTCGGTTACGCCATCTGTGTATAAAAGCAGCATATCGTCAGCTTCTAAAAGGCAGCTTCCTTCGGTATAGGTCATACCCTCCATGCCGCCGATAACCGGTCCCTTGGCTTGATTCAAATACACCAGTTGTCCTGTTGTTTTAAGAAGCATGGGCGGACAATGGCCGCCGCTGGCGTAGCGGCAGACGCCGCTCGGTAAATGGACTGCCCCGCAAAACAAGGTGACAAACATGCAGGATTCATTATTGCGGGACAATTCGTCATTCAGGCGACTCAACAGTTCTCCTGGTTCACGTTTTTCTCTCACCAGCGAACGCAGAAGCGTTCTGGCAATAGCCATAAACAAAGCCGCGCCGATGCCTTTGTCCGATACGTCGCCAATGACTAAGTATAACGTTTCCGTTTCTTCATCCAAAAAGAAGAAATCATAGAAATCGCCGCCAACTTCCCGCGCCGGCTCCAGCAGCGCAAAAAGCTCAAAATCCGTACGCTCCGGGAAGGGAGGAAACTCTTTGGGCACCAGCCCCATTTGAATAGAGCTAGCAATGCGCAGCTCGCTGGCAATGCGTTCTTTTGCCGCCACCGTGGCCTGCATCATTTCCATGTAAATTTTCAGTTCGCTGATCATAATCATGAAAGCTTCCGCCAGGCGCGCCACTTCATCCCGACCGGAAATAGCCGGAATCGTCGCTTCAAAATTTCCTGCCGCCAGCTTTTGCGTAGCCTGCTCTAGTTGACGCAACGGCCTGGTAATGGAACGGGCAATGCCAAGCACCACAAAGCAGAGCAATAAAAAACCGCCTATACCTAAATACCACTGGGTACGACTCAAATCAAAGACACGCGCCATAAGCTCATCACGCGAGAAAAAGATCCCCAAGGACCAGCCGGTAGACGGGATCGGCATGTACATCACCCAGCCGATCTTACCGTTTACTTTGCTCGTATGAGCAACATATCCTTTTTGCCCTTGAATCATTTTTTGTCCTAATTCATACAGCCCCGAATCTTGCAGGCCTTCGGCGACACTAAAAATAGACTCCCGCATGACATAACCGCCCGTGGGATGCGCAATAAACCGCCCCTGTCCGGAAATGATAAAAGCGTAATTTTCCCGCCCCAGCTCTAAAGAATCCAAAAGTCCCGAAAGAATGGTCAGCGACATGTCTCCAGTTACAACGCCGCGCACCGTTTCCGGATCGGATGCAGAAAAGACAGGCGCCGAATAGGTCGCCATCAATACATTGCTAATGCCCTCGTCAAAATAGGGTTCGCTCCAAACGGCGCTTTTCATTTCTACCGGAAGCAAATACCAGTCCTTCGTTTCATAAGCCTGCGCCGGCCCTAAAGAAAGCTTTTGCAAGCCCCCATAGGTTCGATACAAATAGGCTCCTATGCCGGCAGGATGGTTTTTAGTTGCCGGCAAGGCAACTGCCGTACCGAACACATCCTCTTGGCCTTGCAAAAACTTTTCCATTAACTGATACGACTGCTCCGTAGAAACCGGCATGACTTCCATTACTGCCGCTAGCCCTTGCGCCATGCCTTCCACGCGCCGCGAAGAAACCTCGATCCGCGAAGTGACCGTTGCCGCCACATGCTGAGCCTCTCTCATCATCTCTTCTTCCAGCAATTGTTTGGCCGAAAAATAACTATAGCCAATTACCGCTGTCAGAATGGTGCCGACGCCAGCCATGATGAGCACTGTCAGCCGCCATGTAAGGCTCCATTTATTGAACATCATTGCCTATCCCCCGGTGAAAAATCTTTTTTCATAAGCGCGAAACAGCTACCGCCAAAACGTTCTGCCCATCCATCCGGCGGTAATGCACTTCATCAGTCATACGCCGTACGAGAAAAATACCAAGCCCCCCTGCTTCCCGCTCATTCAGCCCCGCCTTTAAATCCGGTTCCGCCGCCGCCAGGGGATCAAAAGGAATGCCGCCGTCTTCAAACTCAATGCCGAATTTGTCCTCTTCGCAATAAGTACGAATAACAATCTCGCCCGGCGGCACCTCATACGCATAATGGCAGATATTGACGACCACTTCTTCAATGACCAGTTCCAACTGCAAAATCCGCTTCGGACTTACTCCCGCCAGTTCCGCCTGCTCGGTAATAAAGGCAGTAATGGCCGGCACATTTTCATCTTGCGCGGCAAAAATGCGACTCGCTGTAGTCGATGACATAGCACTACCTCCTGCGCTGTTCTCAAAAATTAGCAACCGCTTCTTCCGCTGTTTCGTACACTGGGAAAAAGCTGTCAAAGCCCGATACGGAAAATACCTCTTTCACCAAACCAGACAACCCGCAAAGAGCCAAAGCCCCTCCTGACGCTTTCAACTTTTTGGCAATAGACAGAACGCAACGCAGACCGGCGCTACTAACATACTCCAGTGCCGTCAGATCCAAAACAAACTTACTCCCGCCGCTTTGAATAATATCCCCGCACTGTTTTTCCCATTCTGGTGCGGTTCTTGTATCAAGACGCCCTGTTACGGCAATCACCGTACACATCGCTTCATTTCGTACTGAAATCTCCATAAAATAACCCCTTTCTTTACTGTACAAGTTTAGACTCGCTAAGATGCAGAAGCAGATTACCTGCCAGCTGCCGACGGTACGCCGCACTAGCGCGAATATCGTCGATCGGCGTTACCCCTTCTTTAACCAACGCTCCCGCGTGACGCATTACTTCGTCAGTCAACGGTTTCCCCTGCAAAAACGACTCCACTTGCGGCAGTTGCACAACGGTTGGTCCTACACTGCCCCAAGCCAGCTTCATATACTTTATGGTTTTATCTTCTAGCAGCTCCCATTTTGCCGCCAAACTGGCAATGGAAATAGCCAAAGCCTTGCGTCGGCCCACTTTAAAATAAGCGGAACCAGTTTGGTTCTCAGGCCGTGGGACATGCACGCCTGTAACAAATTCGCCAGCAACCAGCGCAGTACGTCCAGGTCCCTCAATAAATTCAGCGATCGGCAGGCTGCGCCGACCTTCTGGTCCAGCCACCTCCACAAAGGCTTCCAATGCGTAGAGCGGCGGCAATGTATCGCCCGCAGGCGAAGCCGTACACACATTGCCGACCAAGGTGCCGCTGTGGCGTATAGGGGGAGACCCCACGACAGCGATCGCCTGCCGCAGCGCCGGAAAGCCGTCTTCTAGTGTTGGTAAATCCAATAGCTGCTGATAGGTAACTCCGGCGCCGATAAAGAGTCCATCTGTTCGCATTTCTACCTGCCGCAGTTCCTCCAAACGTTCCACGGAAAACAGTACAGGCGGCGCAGGCAGCCTGCGGTGCCTCACCCAAAAATCGGTGCCGCCGGCAATAATACGTCCAGTTGGCTGCGCTGCCAACAGCGCCTGCATTTCCGCAACGGTGCGAGGAAAGAGGATCTCCATCAGCTCGTCCCCCCCTGCAGCTTCGCTGCCGCCATTAAAGCCGCCTCCACGATTTTTTGATAACCCGTGCAACGGCATAGATTCCCGCTGATTCCCTCTCGCACTTCCGCTTCCGTCGGCAGCGGGTTGCGGTGTAACAGGTCGAGCACCGCCAGCACCATCCCTGGAGTGCAAAAGCCGCACTGCACTGCGCCGCAGTCAATAAAAGCCTGTTGCACAACCGACAAGCCGTCTTCCGTTGCTACGCCTTCGATAGTTACTATGTCCGCACCCTCTAGCTGCGCCGCCACCATCAGACAAGATAAGCGGCTGGAGCGGTTCACTAAAATCGTACAAGCGCCGCATTCGCCTTCGCCGCAGCACTCTTTCGTTCCTATCAAGCCAAAATCTTCCCGCAGTAAATCCACCACCCTACGCTCCGGCGGCGTATCGATGCTTACTTGTTTGCCATTTAACGTAAAAGACACCTTCATCGTACCGCCTCCAAACCAGCTTGCCGCAAGGCGGCCAGCACTTTTTCCCCTGTCAACGTCCCTTGAACAAGACGAGTTTCCGTAATCGAAGCAAGGCCATTGGCAATAGCCGGCAGAACGCCGTCAATACTGATTTCACCCGCCCCTTTCATCCCAAACGGACCGTCGTCTTCATAAATGTTGGCGGTTACTGTTTCCAGCGCCGGAAGATCCAAGGCTGTAGGCAGAATGTACGTTGAAAAATCACGCGTCCTCACTTCTCCAGCCTGTAAAACAAAATCCTCAAACAAGGCGTAGCCGATGCCTTGAGCCGCGCCGCCTTGAATCTGCTG
>NZ_JAQUZF010000122.1:0-6865 GCF_028691475.1 Anaeromusa sp. | reverse complement strand
ACGTGCAGGAACCATTTCTTCGAAACCTATGTCTCTTACCAGTATGCCCGACAGTAACGTTACCGCTTTAAGCATGGGAGTATTCAGCATTGCATTATTCCTTGCGCTCGCTGTCGTTTCCACCTTGTTATACCAAGCATTCTAAAAAACACTGAGTAAGATCAAAGCAGCTTTGCCTACTAATCGAAAGCTGTCGGCCAAACGCTTCCACTGAAAGTCGACAGCGCCCAACAAGCCAAAAGACACCTGTGAGCAGCTCACAGGTGTCTTTTGGTTGTAGCTCCGCATCTATTGCCAGTGACCCTCTACCGTACCCTCCGGCCACTCCGGTTCTCTTGTTCAATCCCGACCTGCCGGTTCGTATTCTCTGGCTTTATTTCTTCACCGGCTTCACTGGCTTGCTCCGCTTCACAGGCTCTTGCTTCCGCGCCTGTCGTTTCAAAAAGCGCCCCTTATTAAGAAAGTACTCTTGCATATCCGCTTGCAAGCTGCGTCGGCACCGTTCCAGCCTGGTCACTTCCCCGGGCGTCACTAAGGAAATTACCATGCCCTCCTGTCCGGCCCTGCCAGTGCGCCCGGCTCGGTGCAGATACGTCTGCGGCTCGTCAGGGAAATCCAAATTAATCACATGGGTAACCCCCGGAATATCCAGGCCTCTAGCTGCTAAGTCCGTCGCTACCAACAAGGATATCTTTCCCTTACTGATTGCCTCTAAGGCTTCCTTACGCTCCTGCTTGCCTGCATCCTTACGAAGACCCGCCACCTTTACGCCGTGATGCTGCAGTTTCTCCAGCACCATTTCCAACCGGCCCTGCTGCTCCACAAAAAGCAGCGCCCGCTTGACGTCCAACGCATGTAGCACCTTGCGTAATTCGTCCAATTTTTCCCGATGCTCCACTTTCACATAGCAATGAACCAACTGCTCCGGCAGCTTCACTTCCGCCGCCGCTTCAATCAAATTGACCGTCTTTTCCAAGCGTTCAATCACTTTTTGCGCCCGCGCCGGCAGCGTAGCCGACACCATCAGCAATTGCCGCTGCGCCGGAACCTCTTTGATCACAAGTTCCACGGTCGGCGAATTTTGTTCATCCAACAGTCGATCCACTTCATCAAGCACGAGCGTACGCACGCTTGTCAAAGACAGCTTGCGTTTACGCAGCAGTTCAAGCACACGCCCCGCCGAGCCAACCACAATTTGCGGTTTTTTCTTGAGCGCGTCAATCTGCCGTGTCAACGCCGCACCGCCAATTAGAGAGGCCGCCGTCACATCCAAAGCCGCTTCCTTCGCCAATGCGCCCAGTACACGGTAAATTTGCATAGCCAGCTCGTAAGTTGGCGCCAAAATCACCGCCTGAATCTCCTTTTTTCCTGGATCAATACGCTGCAAAAGAGGCAGCAAATACGCCAGGGTTTTCCCTGTTCCTGTAGCGGAACGCGCCGCCACATTTTCTCCCGCCAACACCCGGGGGATCATCTCTTCTTGTATCTGCGTCGGAATCTGCAGCTGCTGCGCGGCTAACGCCTTGACCAAAACTGGCTGCACACCTAACTCTTCAAAGGATTTACTCATGCTTTTTCTCCTTAATTTGCTCACTTAGACAACTACTGTTTCTTTATCCTACCATAGACCTCTCAAAAAACCAATCTCCCCGCTTACTTAGTACACTTTTCCGTCTAACATTCGCCGCAACAAAGAAGTGATGTAACCTTGTTCTTGTGATATGATAGAAGGAAACACAAAATACAGGGAGGAGATTCTATGGGTAAGCGTATCGCTTTTTTAATGTGGGGTCTCTGCCTGTTCGGGTTCGGAATTGTGCTGACTGTAAAAAGCAATCTCGGCACAGCCCCTTGGGACGTACTGCACCTAGGCCTCACCAACTATCTACCGCTGACACTAGGACAAGTTTCGCAAGGCTGCGGCGCTCTGGTAATCGCCTTGAGCTGGTTTCTAGGGGTCAAACCCGGTTGGGGAAGCATAGCCAATATGATTTTCATCGGCTTCTACATTGATTTTTTCATGTGGCTGCCTTTTATGCCCTCGCCGACCTCTCTTCCCGCTCAGCTTTTCATGCTCCTGTTGGGCATCTGGATCATCGGCTGGGCCAGCTATTTCTACCTGACCGCCGCCTTTGGCGCCGGTCCCCGGGACAGCTTCATGGTGGGAGCCGTAGCAAAAACCGGCCAGCAAGTGTGGCTCATCCGCACCCTCCTCGAAAGCAGCGTCGCCATAGGAGGTTATTTCTTGGGCGGACCAATTGGCCTTGGCACCATTATTATCGCTTTGACCTTGGGCCCCTCCATCCAATGGGCCTTCCGCCTTCGCAACGAACGCCCCGAAGACATTCAGCATCGCAGTTTTTTCAAAGATTCCGTTAAGCCGTTGGCCAAAGCCAGCAACGAATAAATGAAAACAAACGGGAGTCAATCGTATTATGTATGATCTTGTCATTAACAATGGTATTCTCTTCGACCCGGCGCGCCAGCTGCGTCTTCAGGGTCACCTAGCGATTCAAGACGGTCGCATTGCCGCCATTCGCAACGGCGAACTTTTTGAAGGAAAACAACAGTTAGACGCCGCTGGTCATATTGTCTGCCCCGGATTTATTGACATGCACGGGCATATCGACGCCGCCCCTTACTGCGCAGAGCTTTCGTTGCGTCAAGGCATTACGACCACCGTCGGCGGCAACTGCGGCGCGAGCCCCTTAGATTTGGAGCAATTTTTTCGCGAGCAGGACGAAACAGGCTTTCCGCTACACCAGGCTGAATTCATCGGCCATTCAACACTGCGCCGCACTGTCGGCGTCGAAGATCCGCTGCAGCCCGCCACCAATGAACAGATTCTTGCCATGGAGCGTCTAGCATCCCAAGCGCTCGAAGCTGGCGCTTGCGGACTTTCTTTAGGCCTTGCCTATGTTCCCGGAAGCTCTGCGGAAGAAGTGCTGCGCCTCAGCCGCCTAGCCGCTCGCTTTGGCCGCCTTATTTCCATCGACACCCGGCTTCTCAGCAACAATGATTTGTATTCCCTGGTAGAAGCCATTACCATCGCCCGCCAGACCGGCGCGCGCATGCAAATTTCTCACCTCGTCTATCAATACGGCACCGGCATGATCAAAGAAGCCCTGACAGTCATCTCCAAAGCCATCCAGGACGGCCTGGACATCCGCTTTGACAGCGGCATGTACACGGAATGGGCCACCCATATCGGCACCGTTCTTTTTAATGAAGAAGCCCTAGCCCGCGAAGAATGGAAGCTGGAAGACATCATTGTCATCACCGGGCCGCATCACGGCCAGCGCCTGACGCCGGAGCTTTATAAGCATCTGCGAGCTGAAGCCCCCACTACCTCCGTCGTGGTGCTAACAGGCATTGAAGAAGAAATCTACCAAGCGCTGCTGCATCCTTCGGCCATGCCCTCCACTGACACCGGCGCTTACGCGCCCGGCGAAGGACACCCGCAAATCGCCGGCAGCTTCCCTCGATACTTCAAAAAAATGGTTGCGAACCGTTACGACCTCAGCCTCATGGAAGCCATCCGCAAAGCCACCTTACTCCCAGCGGACACCCTGGGACTGTTACAAAAAGGGCGTCTCGAAGAAGGCAGGGACGCGGATATCGTCGTTTTCGACATCCAGTCTCTCAGCGACAACGCCACCTTCTTTACGCCAGACGCACCTCCTAGCGGCATTGACTATGTCATTGTCAATGGCCGCTTAGCACTGGATCATGGCGTCATCCGGGACAACAAAGCGGGACGCAGCATCCGCTGCCAGTGCCCTGCTTACGATTACCAGATATAAGAAGAATTGAACAAGAGTCACGTGAGTCGCGGGAGGGTACGAAGGAGAGCTACGAATATAGTTTTGAACAAGAGTAAAGGGAGTAAAGTGAGGGTTCGAAGAGGACTACAGAGAACAGATCAAAAAAGTCCGTATCACAGTTGAATGTGGTACGGACTTTTTCCTTGTGTATCGTTTATGAACTTTATTTGGACGCTGTTTTCGCCGTGGTCGCGGTTTTCGTTTCATCACCGCGCACATAGAAACGCACCTGCTTAGCAGCCTTAGAAAGAGCCAGCTTATACGCTTCCGCCTCGGTCTGCACCGTAGCCCGACAGTCGAGCAGCTTTTTCTGCTGCAGCACGCCTGTTTTTGCATCCCGAATCAGCACCGTAGCGCTGAGATGATACTGACAGGCGTCTTCCCCCGCCAGAAATCCAGGCATTTTCAAGGCTTCCCCGGTTACCTTCTTTATTTCTACTATAGTAGCCGCGTTGGCGTCATTTTTCTGCAGACCAAACTCCGCTAAAATCGCTTTATTTAAATCCGACGCCAACAGCGTATTATCCTGAAGCTCCTCCGCCGGCAGCACCGCAAACGCCACCGTAAGATCCTTGACCACCTTCACCGTTTTATCGTCTTTAGAGGCAGCCTGCGCCGGAAGCGCTAGCAAACAAACCAGGCAGCCCAACAGCAAGCCGCGAAATAATGATTTCATATTCATCCCTCCCAAGAAGAGTAAATTCGGCGAGAGAGACGGTTTTCCTCTATTTGTCCGCTTGAAAAAGTTTCTGACCATATTGACGTAAGCGTTCCGCAAAAAGAACAGCGTATTTCAAGCGATTCGCTTCCTTTTCCCCGTACATCAACGTGTCAGCTTCTTTAATAATTGCATTGGTACTACTGGCATCAGCGGCATGGCCGATCGCCCAACCAATGGAGACGCTCACTGGAACAGCGCTATTTACTCGATTGTGTGCTGCAATCTTGTCGCGGACCCGCTGGCAGGCTTCTTGAACAACGACATCATCGGTCATCTGCATGACAACAGCAAATTCATCGCCCCCTAGGCGTATAACAAGATCGTGGTGGTCAAAACACTCCTTAATCATTTTCCCTACGGCCGTCAGCAAGACATCCCCCGCAGTATGTCCGCAAGTATCATTGACCAACTTGAGCCCATCCACATCAATGGAAATAAAGCCAATCGGATTGAAGCGGCCTGTTGCCAGACGCAGAAGTTCATGCTCTAAGTAATTGCGATTATACAAACCTGTCAGAACGTCGTGAAAACCAATATGCAGTAATTTTACGGTAGACAAGTAGACAACGGCAATAACCAATAAAAACGCAATGACCAAAAACACGCTAATCAACCAAATAAAACGCATAGACGATACGAGTATCTCGTCCGTATTCTGCACCAATACCAAATACCACTCACTCACATGATTAATGCCATGAAAATCAAATTTCATAACATGGTAGGTCTTATCAACATCATCCACAAACTGCTCAAAATATTCCTCGCCGTTTACAATGCGCGACAATACCGGTTCATAATTTTTAGCTGCTTCTACACTAAGAATAGACTCTTTTTTAGGGTGCGAAATAAGCAGCCCCCGATCATCTACCATAAACATATAGCCGGTTTGACCCATTTTGACGGCATTGACAAATTTATCCGTAAAATGCCGCATTGGCATTGCTACGTGTATAGCGCCTACGAACGCCCCGTCCTTATGAACCGGCAAAGAAATGATAAACGCAGGGTTTCCATAGATCAAGCTTCGATATACATGGGTAATCACATTAGGCTTTCCTTCATCATAGATCGACTTCGCCATAGGATGCTCCGCATTTGATTTTCCAATCGAATCGCCCCTAGTCGAATCCGCAAAAAATACCCCTCGTTTAATGACATACTTCTTGCCGTTGACAGCCGTCAACTCAAAATCAAAGTCTGGACGCAAATTAGCCGACAGCGCAATGTTTTCATAAAAACCATTTTTTTCATGAAAGGAACGTAAAAAGTCATTGGCGCGCGCCACGGCCTCGGCGTCCGTAGGCTGGGCGCAAGCCTCAATAACCCTTGCATCGTCGGCAAGTATCGCTAAAACCACCAATTGATCGTCAATCCAAGTCTGGAGCGTTTTATTAGCCTGATCGAGAATTTTCCCACTGACATCCTGGTTTATTCTCATTTGATTGTGACTGTCCAAATAATAAATCGTGCCTGCCAAGCATACAAACAAGATCAATAAAACAGGCAAAATCAATTGTAAGTATCGAACCGCCACTCTTCTCGGAATGCTAGTGCTATTCTTCATTTACACTCCACTTCTTTTTCAAAAATACATTACTCTGTCATCGGGCTCTACCAGTCTCTTACTGTGGTCTGAAATCCCAAAGCAACACCATTCTACGAAATTCCCATTGTCTAGGGCCTTCATTTCAGTATCTTGCGCCATTTCTATCGAAAAGCAGACTTCATTTTCAATTTATTAAAATTAAATTCTATTTAAATGCAACCAACTCCTGCAATAATATACAATTTTCAAACTGCTTCCATAAAGAACACTGAGGAAAAATCGCCCCGAACTGCAAAAGCCCTAGCCAGCATATCAGAGTCGTCCCCTTGAATCAGGTCCACTAAAAAGAAAAAAAGCGCAGCTTCTTAAAGCAGTTGCGCTTTTTTACAACCTATTTTATTGACGAGATCAAGGTATCTGTTTGTTTAACAGCTTTGTCCTTTTCAGCTTTTTTCTTCTTTTTTTCCTTGTTTTTCGGACTCTTGTCTCCCATAATCAACATCTCCCTTTTATTGTGACACCTATGTTCATTATACCACTATTGCGAACCTGCAACGCGATAATTAGCAAAACAATCATCTTACATTTTCTTTTTTATTTAGGACAAAAGAGACATTTCCAAGTTTTTCCTTTTTATGATATTCCCGACTTGCCAAAATCACTAAAACCGGTTCAGAAAAACTGTCCCCACCCAAGTCAAAATTGCAATGAATAGCTTGTGCTGCGTCCGCCGCCTTGATCTTTTTTAAGAATAGCGGCTTGAATTAAATC
>NZ_JAQUZF010000121.1:0-6866 GCF_028691475.1 Anaeromusa sp. | reverse complement strand
CAAGCGCCTCGGTTATCGAACTCCAGACGACCTTTTCGAAGACTTTCTTGACTCTATTTATGCTGCTTAATTTAAACTACTGTTCTACTTTACCAAAGTGTTCAACTTGCACTTGCAATTTGCGTTAAATAAAGAGATTATGATATGGAAATGTAAAATAGGCATTTGCTAATTTGTTTGACGAATTCAACAGGGGCGGATATACTAAGAATAAATTTAATATGTGTATCGTTAGGAGGAGCCTGTCACCAAGGGCTTCTCCTATTTTTTTATAGGTATTATGAGGAGGCGTTATTTTTGCAAGAGGTTTTATTTTATGGGTCGATCTTGATTTTTGTGGTTACGTATGGCTTGATTATTTGGGAAAAATATCATCGAATGGTTGTAGCTATGAGCGGCGGGAGTATTATGCTGTTATTTGGTTTCCTAAATCAGGATACTGCAATCAAAGAGGCAATAGACTTCAATACGTTGGGATTGCTGATTGGCATGATGATTTTGGTAACCATTACTCGGAGGACGGGCGTGTTTGAAGCCCTAGCCATATGGGCCGCAACCGTGACTGAAGCCTACCCCCTTCGTCTGTTGGCTCTTTTGTCTGCAATTACAGCTGGCGCATCGGCTCTACTTGATAATGTGACTACGGTTTTGTTAATTGTGCCGGTTACCATTACCCTAACGGACAAGCTTAATATTAACCCGCTTCCATTTTTGATTTCGGAGATTATTGCGTCCAATATTGGAGGGACAGCAACACTTATTGGAGATCCGCCGAATATTATGATTGGCAGTGCTACTGGATTAAGCTTTAATGCCTTTGCCAGTAACTTAGCGCCTGTGAGTATTATCATTTTATTGGCAACGCTGTTGGTTTTACTCTTTCTATATCGAAATGATTTGCAAGTAGAAGAAAAAGATCGGCTTCAAGTGTTGAAGTTAAACTATAAAGACGAGATTAAAGATAGCGCGCTTTTGAAAAAGTCATTGCTTGTCTTGGGGCTAACGTTAAGCGGCTTTGTTTTCCATAGTGTTTTGCATTTGGACTCCGCAACGGTAGCGATGTCAGGCGCCATATTTTTGATGCTGATTAGTAAGGAAGAGCCCGAAGAGATACTGCTGAATGTAGAATGGCCAACTATTTTTTTCTTTATCGGTTTGTTTGTTCTCGTTGGAGGCCTAAAAGCAAGCGGGGTTGTTGGAGCGCTTGCGCAATGGGGGTTGGCAGTGACACAGGGGCAAGTCATGGAAACTGCATTGTTAATGTTGTGGTTGTCAGCGATTGCCTCGGCTTTTATTGATAATATTCCTTTTGTGGCAACGATGATTCCGATGTTGCAAGAAATGGCTCAATTATCGGGAGGAAATTTGGAACCTGTATGGTGGTCTTTAGCGTTGGGAGCTTGCTTGGGAGGAAATGGAACGTTGATCGGGGCTACTGCTAATGTTGTTGTGGCAGGGATTGCTGAAAAAAATGGCATTTTGCTTTCATTTAAGCACTATTTGAAAATTGCTTTCCCGCTTATGATCGGCTCTATTTTGATTTCTCATGTTTATGTGTACCTAAGATATTTTTGTGTTTAAATTATTATGATTTGGTAATTTCAAAATCTAGATAAGTTGACATGCTTACGATAGAAGCCTTAATTTCGTCAATAATCTTGATGAATTAAGGCTTTTATTTATTTTTAATGTCAGCAAAATAGAGGAAATGAATGTCTTTTGTAAGAATTATTCAAAATAGAGAATGAGTGTCTTGGCGGCTTAAAGAAAGGATGATCGCATTGCTGAAAACACAGAAAAAGCTTGCAGGTATAATTGCCTTAATTGCGGTTGCGGCGGTTATCTTGATTGTTTGGAACAGGCCAGAAACAAAGAAGCCAATAGAACAGCGGGAACAGATAGTTCAGCAGGCGTTGGCGGTAGAACGCGTACAGCTCAGCAATGCGGTTCAATACTATGAAACCTCGGGAACGGTGAAGGCCAACGTGGTAAGTAAAGTTGCGCCGAAAGCCATGGGGCAGGTCACTGCGCTGTACGTCAAGGCTGGGGACCGTGTTAGAGCCGGGCAGGTTCTGGCAGAATTACAGGACGAAGAAATTTTGCAAAAGATATCGGCTGCCGAAGCGGGAGTGCGGGAGGCGCAAAAAGGGCTGCAAGTGGCGGTGCGAAATCGGTCTTTGCAAAAAAATACAAGCGAGCGCTATGAAGAGTTATATCGTCAAGGGGCCATCTCCCAACAGCAAGTGGATGAAGTCCGCACGCAAAACGATGTGGCCTCGTTACTAAGCGAGCAGGCGCAGGCGGCGATGGAAAGAGCTATGGCTAGCGAGAAAGAAGCGCGGGCGTATAGCAAATTAGTGGCTCCGGTAAGCGGGATTGTGACAGAAAAAAATCTGGAGCTTGGCTCGATGGCGCTCCCGGGAGTCTGGGCGTTGGTGGTAGAGGATGATCAATCGTTTTTGGTGGAATGTTATGTGGACGGAGCGCTAAGCTCGCAGTTGCAAGCGGGCGGTACGGCATTGGCT
The DNA here is from genome assembly GCF_028691475.1 of Anaeromusa sp. Taxonomy (NCBI): domain Bacteria; kingdom Bacillati; phylum Bacillota; class Negativicutes; order Selenomonadales; family Sporomusaceae; genus Anaeromusa; species Anaeromusa sp. The sequence continues at coordinate 4,341 of NZ_JAQUZF010000121.1, read as the reverse complement.
GAAGTAGAAGGAGAGGGAGAAAGCCTACAGGGACAAATTATCGAATTGACTCCGGCGGTGGATGCGGCCAGCCGTTCTTTTTTAGTGAAGGTTGCGCTGCCGAGAGCGGCGCTTAAAACAGGCATGTACAGTAAAATTCGCTTTCCCCTTGGAGAGCGGCAGGCGGTTTTACTGCCCCAGGAAAGCCTGGTTGCTAAAGGTCAACTGACCGGGGTGTATGTTATGGATGCGAATAAGAAGCTTTGGTATCGGCTGGTGCGTACGGGGCGCAATGACAATGGGCGCGTGGAGATTGTTTCCGGGGTGCAGCCCGGAGACTATGTTGTAGTTCGCGGCGTGGAAGCGGCGAGTGATGGAGCGGTGGCCGGTGAGGTGACTGGCTTATGAAAAAACTGGGGTTTTCCGGTAAGTTGGCCCAAGCCTTTATTCTGTCCAAATTGACGCCGCTGCTGGTGATTGCATCCTTATTGCTAGGCGGCTTTGCTACGTCATTGACGCCTCGCGAAGAAGAACCGCAGATTGTTGTGCCGATGATTGACGTGGCCGTAACCTATCCAGGGGCTTCGGCGGCGGAAGTGGAAAATCGGGTTACCAAACCGATGGAACAGCTGCTATGGGAAGTTCCGGGCCTTGACTACGTCTATTCCATGGCGAAACCGGGCAGCAACCTGACTATTTTGCGCTTTCGCGTAGGGGAAAACGCAGAAGACAGCCTGGTGCGGGTGTATAACAAATTGATGTCCAATTATGACCGGATTCCTCCGGGCGTATCGCAGCCCATGGTGAAAGTGCGCTCGATTGATGATGTGCCCATTTTAGCCCTTACTTTTTGGAGCGCTCGTCCCGGCTATTCCGGGTACGAGCTGCGGCGGGCAGCGGCGGAGGTTGCCGAAGAGCTGAAAAAAGATGAGGACGTATCGGAAATAGCCATTATCGGCGGCCAAAAACGCCAAATTCGCGTGGAACCGGATCCGGCTAAATTGCGTGCGTTTCAGCTTCCTCTTGCCCAATTAGCGGACAAGCTGCAGCAGGCTAATGTTCAGCTCCAAAGCGGCAATGTGCAATTAGGGAATCAAGAGCAGCGCCTGGAAGGCGGCCGCTTTTTAAAAAGCGCGGAAGATGTTGGCAATATCGTGGTTGCCGTGGCGCAGCAGCGGCCAATTTATCTGAAGCAAGTCGCTTCGATTGCTGATGGACCGGCTGAACCGGAGCAATACGTATTTATGGATCAGGCCGCTGGGAGCGCCGCCAAGCTGCAGGCAGCTAATGGACCCTATGAAGCGGTGACTTTGTCGGTAGCCAAGAAGAAAGGCGCCAACGCGACGGTGATTGCTGAAAGGGCGCTGGCGAAATTGGAAGCTCTCCACGGCAAGGTACTGCCGCTTGATGTGCAGTGGACGGTTACGCGTGATTATGGAGAGACGGCGAAGGAAAAGTCCAATGAGCTGCTGCAGCATATGCTGATTGCGACGGTATCCGTAGTGCTGCTGATCGGCTTTACCCTGGGCTGGCGAGAAGCTGGGGTTGTCGGCGTGGCGGTGCCTACGACGCTGGCTTTGACGCTCTTGGTAACCTATCTGCTGGGCTATACTTTGAACCGGGTCACCTTGTTTGCGTTGATTTTTTCGATTGGTATTTTGGTGGATGACGCCATTGTCGTGGTGGAAAACATTCATAGGCGTTTCGTACTGGCAGGCAAAGCAGACGAGGAGATTGCCGCCGCCGCTGTTGACGAGGTGGGTAATCCGACCATTTTAGCGACTTTGGCGGTTGTCGCGGCGCTGCTGCCTATGGCCTTTGTCTCCGGGCTCATGGGGCCGTACATGAAGCCCATTCCGGTAGGAGCGTCGGCGGCCATGCTTTTTTCCTTGTTAGTGGCGTTTATTGTAAGTCCTTGGTTGGGGTATCGCCTTTTAAGGGGAGTTTCGCATGGAGCGGCTGGGAGTAAAGGGCGTTTGCAGCAGGGCTATGAGGCGTTGTTGGAGCGGCTTTTGCAGGAGAAAGGGCAGCGGCGGAAAGCGATAGGCGCTATTGGACTACTCTTGGTACTGGCGGTGGCCCTAGTTCCCTTAAAAGGCGTAGAAGTGAAAATGCTTCCTTTTGACAATAAAAGCGAGCTGCAGGTTATTATTGACATGCCGGAAAACAGCTCCCTCGAGAAGACGGCCGCCTTGACAAGGGAACTTGGCGCGTATCTGCGTACTGTGCCGGAAGTTACGGATTTTCAAAGCTATGTAGGGACGGCTTCGCCGTATAATTTTAACGGTTTGGTGCGGCATTATTTCCAGCGCTCCGGCAGCAGCAGCGCGGATATTCAGGTTAACTTTGTAAGCAAAGGAGAACGGAGCGAGCAAAGCCATGAGTTAGCGAAAAAGCTGCGTCCGCGACTAGAGGAGATCGGTTTGCTTTATGGGGCGCGTTTGAAAGTGGCCGAGGTTCCTCCCGGACCGCCGGTGCTTAGTACGCTGGTGGCGGAAGTGTATGGACCGGCTCCAGAGGGAAGAAAACAAGTAGCTGCAGAAATTCGCGACATCTTTAAACGCACCGAGGGAGTGGTGGATGTCGACTGGTATGTGGAAGAAGATCAACCTAAAACCTTTTTTGAGGTGAATCAAGAAAAAGCGGCCTATCATGGCCTGAGTCCGCAAAGCGTGGCACAACTGCTGCAAATGGCCATTAGCGGCAGCGTTGTGGGCCAAGCTCATTTGGAAAAAGAAAAGGAGCCGGTAGAATTGCTTCTGCGGCTTCCGTATGCGGAACGGTCTTATTTGGAAACAGGACGTCTGGCGCAGTTGACTCTGCTCGGGAAGGATGGCAGAGCGGTTCCCTTGTCGGAACTGGTGGTACAGAAAACCGGTATTGAGGACAAAACCATCTACCACAAAAACTTAAAGCCTGTAACCTATGTGGTGGGCGATGTTGCTGGCAGCATAGAAAGCCCTGTGTATGCCATCTTGGGGATGAAGGAGAAAGTCGGCGATATTCAAGTGCCTTCAGGACCGAAGCTGCAGCAGTACTCGGCGATTCAGCCTTGGCTGGAAGACAGCTACGCCATGAAATGGGACGGAGAATGGCATATTACCTATGAAGTCTTCCGGGATTTGGGAGTGGCCTTTGCGGCGGTGCTGGTGCTTATCTATGTTTTAGTGGTGGCCTGGTTCAAAAATTTCTGGACGCCCTTGGTGATCATGGCGCCGATTCCGTTGACACTTGTTGGTATTTTGCCGGGACACTGGCTGTTTGGCGCTTTTTTCACCGCTACCTCTATGATTGGTTTTATTGCCCTGTCCGGGATTGTCGTCAGAAACTCTATTTTATTGATTGACTTTGTGCAGGAAGAAGGCAGTGAGGGCAAGGAACTGCGGCAAGCACTGGTTGAGGCGGGCTCAGTCCGTTTTCGGCCCATTGTTCTGACTGCCGCCGCGGTGGTTGTTGGCTCTTTTGTCATGCTCTTTGATCCCATCTTCCAAGGCTTAGCCATTGCCATGATGTTTGGAGCTGTGGCGGCGACGGCGTTAACCTTGGTAGTTGTGCCGCTGTTGTATTTTGAGTTGTTTGGATAAACCGATTAAAGAGGAGACAATCAATATAGGTGATAGAAAGGAGAATTCGGCATGAAGGAGATAGCTTGGCGTCGAGTAGCATCTTTACTATCGTTGTTTTTGTTTGTTTTCGCGGTGTTGACAGGGATTGTGCTTTATATAGTGCCGCCTACGCGGGTAGCGAATACCTTGGCCTGGACTTTCTTAGGCTTGAGTAAAGGGGAATATGTGCGGGTGCATACGATTGCCTCCCTTTGCTTTTTTCTTGTGGGGATTTGGCATATATGGTTCAATTGGGCGGCTTTAAAAGAATATTTACTGCCGCAAAGCAAGGAGAAATGGAGGAGCGAGCCGTTGCTGGCGGCAGGTATGGTTGTTTTGCTTATGGCGGGAACGGTGGCGAATGTGTGGCCAGTTTCTGCGGTTATGGATTTTGGGCAAACCGTGAAGGAGAGTTGGGGCGGGCCAGGAGGCGGAGGTGTAAGAGAAAGAGGCGGACATGATATAAATGTAACCATGACCTTAGCGGCATTTGCCACGGAAAATCATAAGGATGTAAGAGGCCTGGTGGAAAAGCTGGCGCGTAAGGGTTGGAAGGCGCGAGGCAATCAGACGATTGCGGACATTGCCAAACAGAATGGAGTTGCGACAGAAGAGATTATGAAGGAATTGCGGTTCTATGTCAATGGTTGGGGTAAAAGCATAAAGTAATGTTGGCAGCGAGGATGCAAATTCTCGCTGCTATCTATTTTTAGTAACCGCAAGATAGAGGATGCGGTTACGCATTCGCTCAAAATTA
>NZ_JAQUZF010000017.1:0-33607 GCF_028691475.1 Anaeromusa sp. | reverse complement strand
GCGGTAATGACCGTTGCTGTCGCAGGAGACGTATCTGCGGTCTTCCAGATTGCGCAGCAGCCGGTACACGGTGGGTTTGGGCAGCTCTGTTTTTTCCGTTAGCTGCCGCAAGGTAATCGGCGCAGGATGGTTGCCAACAGTTTCTAATATTGTCAAGGCGCGGTGCAGAGATTGCACGGATAAGCTTCCGCCGCTTGTTGCCATAGTGTTTCACCTCGTGAAATTATCATTCTATAGTTCACATGCTAAAGCAAATTTCCTAAAAAGGCAAATTATAAAAAACGGCGCATGAGCTCGTCATAACAAGGCTGACAGGGGATGGCGGTACGTATAAGGCTACTTGAATATCGTGGAACGGTTGTCTCACGATGTGAAAAGAATTAATGAAATAGACAAAATATTGTTGTCAGAGCATTTTTTGAGCAGTATAATGACCTTGAAAAATGATACTGTAATTCGTATCGTGAGACAAAAAGGAGGAAATAGAGGATGGAAGTACGTTATAGCGGGCATCCAGAGGATGTGAAACGGTACACAACGGAAGAATTGCGGCAAGAGTTCCTGATTCAAGAGTTGTTTCAGGTTAATGTCTGCAAGATGGTCTACAGTCATGTGGATCGTATGATTACCGGCGGTGTTATTCCTGTGGCGCCTCAAAAATTGGAAGCAGGAAAAGGCTTAGGCGTAGATTATTTCCTGGAGCGCCGTGAATTGGGCGTTATTAACATTGGCGGTGCAGGCAAGGTGACCGTAGACGGTACGGAGTATGCTCTGCAGTTTACGGATGGTCTTTATGTGGGCATGGGCGCCAAGGACGTAGTTTTTACAAGCGACGATGCCCAAAATCCCGCAAAATTCTATTTTACCAGCAGCCCGGCACACAAAACCTATCCGACCGTCAAAATCGAGCGTAAAGACATTGTGCCGAATCATTTGGGCAGCTTGACGAACTCTAATGATCGCAACATCTACAAGTATATTCATCCTCAAGGCGTGCAAAGCTGCCAGTTGGTCATGGGTATGACCGCTTTGGAGCCAGGCAGCATGTGGAACAGCATGCCTTGTCATACTCATGAGCGTCGTATGGAAGTGTATCTGTACTTTAAGGTGCCGGAAGATGCCGTGGTTTTTCACTTCATGGGGCAGCCTACGGAAACACGTCATGTAGTGATGCATAACGAAGAAGCGATTATTTCACCGAGCTGGTCTATTCACTCCGGCGTTGCCACCCATAATTACACCTTCATTTGGGCCATGGCTGGAGAAAACCAGACTTTCGACGACATGGACGGCGTAGCCATGCAGGATATCCGCTAAGAAATTGAAAAGGAATTGAAGAGGAGAGAAAAGAATGAGCATGTTTGATTTACAGGGAAAAGTAGCGATTGTTACCGGAGCGGTAACCGGTTTGGGACAGGGAATGGCCGTAGGTTTGGCGCAGGCTGGCGCGGACATTGTCAGTGTAGGCATTGGCGATCACAGTGAAACCGAAAGCAAAGTAAAAGCGTTAGGACGTCGTTTCTTAGGGATTGACGCCAACCTGATGAGCATTGAGCCGATTCAGGGCGTAGTAGATAAAGTGGTAGAAACCTTCGGCAAAGTCGATATTTTAGTGAACAATGCCGGTATTATCCGTCGCGCCGACGCTGTGGATTTCACCGAAAAAGATTGGGACGACGTCATGAACATCAACATCAAGACCGTCTTCTTTTTCTCTCAGACTGTAGCCAAACAGATGATTAAACAAGGTCATGGCGGGAAAATCATCAGCGTCGCTTCGATGCTTTCTTTTCAAGGCGGCATCCGCGTTCCTTCCTATACGGCCAGTAAGAGCGGCGTCATGGGAGTAACTCGCTTGATGGCCAATGAATGGGCCAAGCACAATATCAACGTCAACGCCATCGCTCCCGGCTATATGGCTACGGCTAACACCACGGCGCTGCGGGCAGACGAAGCGCGCAATGCGGAAATCGTCGGACGTATTCCGGCAGGACGCTGGGGCACGCCGGAAGATCTCGCTGGTCCGGTGGTATTCCTGGCTTCAGAAGCATCTGACTATGTAAGCGGCTATACCGTAGCGGTTGACGGTGGCTGGCTGGCACGGTAAAACCTAAAAAAAGCCGCGTGAGCGGCTTTTTTACTGTAGAAGCGTAAGAAACAGGAGGCTTGAACAAGAGTCGCGAGGAGAACCGGAGGGGACGCTAGAGGGTTAAGGGGAAACGGGTTCAATTTTCTTACAAACCTGAAACGCAAAGGGGAGACAGTACATGTCAAGAAAACTGGTTGTTAACTTACTGGTCTATGCCGACTTGGTCAAAGAAGGAGCGAAACAGGCCGAGCTGCTTTCCCATGTTGCCAGCGCGCAGGCGCAGGCTGCCGAAGTGCGCCGCGAGTGGATTCTGAATCTGCCGGAAGAACTGCCTGCGTTGGCTCAAGGGGCTAAAGAAAATGGGCTGGAATTGTTTTATTCGATTCCGGTGCCGCTTTTTGCAGCAGGACGCTTGGAGGAAGAACTATTACAAACCGTTTATGCGGAAGCGCGGCAGATGGGAGCGACACGGATCAAGTTTGCCGTAGGCAATTTTGCAGCGGCAGCGGCGGAAGAACTGCAAAAATTAGCCGTTTTGGCTAAGAAAAACGAAGATGTTTTGCTGACCGTAGAGGGCGACCAGTCGGAAGCCAATGGCCGTCTCGAAGTGCTGCTGGGATTGCTGGAAGCCTGCCGAGATTGCGGCGCTCCTGTCTATGCGACCTATGACGTAGGGAATTTTGTCTGGGTAGGTCAAGAACCGTTGCACAATGCGGTTAAGCTGGCACCGTTTGTTCGCTATATTCATCTAAAAGATGTGGTAATGACATCGGCAGGGCCGCAGGTACGGGAGCTGGATGCTGGCAGCATTGACTGGCGAGGCGCACTGGAATTACTGCCTCAGGACGTACCGGTAGCGTTGGAGTTTCCTTGTGAAGCGCCTGTTGATGAGAGAGTAGCGGCTATGCTCAAAAAAGTGAAAAATTTATCGTAAAACTATTAGACAAATTTGAATTTATCAATTAAAATAGGGATATAAATTTAAGAAACCGGTTTCGTAGGTCCGTTTATTTTAAAAGAGAGGAGTCTTTGAAAAGCAAAGAAGCAATCGTTTTTTATTTTTTTACCTTTGCAAACCGGTACACTAAAACGGTACACTTAAGAGGTCCTTTTTGGCAGAGAGATGAGTTAAGAAAGGATGAAATCTTATGAAAATTAAACAAGCGGTTGATCGAATTCCTGGCGGCCTGATGTTGGTACCTTTGTTCTTGGGGGCCTTGTGCCATACGTTCTTTCCGGGAGCCGGAAAGTATTTTGGTTCCTTTACCAATGGCCTGATTACCGGTACGGTGCCGATTTTGGCGGTTTGGTTCTTTTGCATGGGCGCTGGCATTGACGTGCGCGCTACCGGTACGGTGCTGCGCAAATCGGGTACCTTGGTTTTGACGAAAATTGCTGTCGCCTGGGTTGTAGCGATGATTGCAGTGAACATGCTGCCGGTAGAAGGCATTACGAAAGGCTTTTTTGCGGGGCTTTCCACCCTGGCGCTGGTAGCGGCCATGGATATGACCAACGGCGGTTTGTATGCGGCGTTGATGAAACAGTACGGCAGCGACGATGAAGCCGGCGCTTTCGTGCTGATGTCCATTGAATCGGGTCCGCTGGTTTCCATGATTATTCTGGGCAGCTCGGGGGCGGCCAGCTTTGAGCCTCAGCTATTCGTTGGCGCAGTACTGCCATTCTTGGTTGGCTTTGTATTGGGCAATTTAGATACGGAACTGCGTGGATTCTTTGGTCAGGCAACGCAGACGATGATTCCCTTTTTCGCCTTTGCCTTGGGGAACACGATTGACCTGTTTGTTATCGGCAAAACCGGCTTCTTGGGCCTCGGTCTTGGCGTAGTAGTTATTATTATTACTGGTATTCCGCTCATCTTGGCGGATAAATTTATCGGCGGCGGCAACGGCACAGCCGGCATTGCCGCATCCAGCACCGCTGGGGCGGCCGTGTCCAATCCTGTGATTATCGCTACGATGAAGCCGGAATTTGCGGCAATAGCTCCGGCTGCGACGGCGTTGGTGGCAACTTCGGTTATTGTCACCTCCGTGCTGGTGCCAATGTTGACGGCGTGGTGGAGCAAACGTTCCGCTTCTAGCAGCGAAGGCAGCGACTCTTTGGCTAAAGGGGCTTAGATCGGAACGGATTCCGGGGTATGGGGGTAAAACAATGAGCAATATTTTGACCGTTGGCGAGGCTATGGCCTTATTTGTATCAGAAAAAACAGGGTCTTTGGATGTGGCGGAGCGGTTCAGCCGGTTTGTCGCTGGTGCGGAAGTCAATTTTTCTATTGGCATGACGCGTCTAGGGCATACGGTAACATACTTGAGCCAGGCGGGGGAAGATCCGTTCGGTCGCGGCATCGTGCATTTTTTGCAGGACAACGGTGTAGACACCAGCTTGATCCGGCTGCTTCCCGGCGAATTTACCGGTATGCAGTGGAAAGAAAAAGTGAATGCCGGCGATCCGGAAGTTTACTCCCTGCGGCGCGGTTCGGCCGCCTCAAAGATGGATGCGTCCTTAGTGCAGACCGTGCAGTGGGCAAAATACAACCACATGCATTTAACCGGCATTCCGCCTGCATTGTCCGCAGGCTGCCGCGAGCTGCTTGGCGCTCTTTTGCAAGAGGGTAAGAAACAGGGCGTTTCCATTTCGTATGATCCGAATCTGCGTCCTGGCTTGTGGCCGGATAAAGCGGAGATGGTGAGGGTCATTAACGAACTGTCCTTCCAGGCGGATATCGTTTTCCCCGGCATTGCCGAAGCGCGGCAATTGACTGGACAGGAAACGCCCGAAGCTATGGCGGCGTTTTATCATCGCCAGGGCGTATCAAAGGTGGTCATTAAACTGGGAACCAAAGGAGCCTATGCCAGTTTTGGCGGGGAAACGGCGTTTTATATGCCGGCATTCCCGGTGGCGAAGGTGGTAGATACGGTTGGCGCTGGAGATGGCTTTGCGGTGGGAGTTGTCAGCGGCCTATTGGAAGGTCTGACCCCGCAAGAAGCGGTACGGCGCGGCGCAGCCATTGGCGCCTTGGCGGTCATGTCGCCTGGCGATAATGACGGCTTGCCGGATCGAGACGGTCTTGCGTCCTATATGGCAAAGACGTCGAGGCAGTTATCAGCCGCTGCCGGAGATTAAAGAGAAGGGGGATTCCCGCCAGGGCGTCTCCCCTTTTCTTTCCTATTATATAAACGAAATGAATTGTGACTCTCTAGACAGCCCACAAACCGATGCGGTAAAATAAAACAATATAGTGTTATGTAATAATTGAATTTTACTAAAGGACTGCTGTGTCGGCGGTTTCCTAAAGATGGGTTGAGGGTTTCATGATCGAAAGAGAAAAGGCAAACGGCAAGGTGCGCACGAATGTGACCATTGCGGATGTAGCGTTGCGAGCCGGTTGTTCCAAAACAACCATATCCAGATACTTGAACGGAAAGTTTGAGTTTATGTCGGCGGAATCGAAGGAGCGCATTGCGGCGGTGATTGAAGAAATGAATTATCGTCCTAACAATTTGGCGCGCAGCCTTAAATCCAGCCGCAGCCGTTTGATTGGCGTAATCATGGCGGATATCAGCAATCCCTTTTCTTCTATTTTAGTTAAGGGCATTGGCGATGCCTGCGCAGCGGCGGGGTATCATGTGATGATTGCGAACATGGATAATGATCCGGTGCGGGAAAAGGAATACATTTTGTCCATGCTGGATCAGCAGGTGGATGGTTTGATTTTGAACACTACTTGCAGCAATAATGAATTTCTGCAGGAAATGGCGGATCGTCGGGTGCCAATGGTTTTAGTGGACCGGGCGATTGAACCGGCTATTTTTGATGTTGTTAAAACCAACGACTTTCAAGCTACCTTGGACTTGCTGCAGTATGTAGCTGAACAAGGCTTTGGCAAGGTGGGCTTTTTCTCTCAGCCTGTGGGCAATATTGGTCCGCGTTTAAATCGGCGCAAGGCGTACCGGCAAATGTGCGACGGGCGGCTGAAACAAGCGCCGCAGGAATATGCTGTGGAAATTTCACAGCCTGAAGCGGTCAAGGAGCAGGTGCGTGATTTTCTGCAGCGCAATGGAGAAGAGAAAAAGTTTATTTTCACCGCTAACGGCGTGGCTATGCTCAGTTTGCTGCACGCGATCAACGAGCTGGGACTGCGTATTCCGGAGGATGTCGGCATCGGCGGCTTTGACGATTGGTCTTGGGCCAGCTTGGTGGGGCCGGGCATTACGACGATTGCGCAGCCCTCGTACGATGTAGGCGCAAAAAGTGTGGAACGGCTGCTGCTGCGTATTCAGCGAGGCGGGAAGGCGAAACCGAAAATCTTTGAATTACCGAACAAACTAATTTTGCGGGGGTCTTCACAGCTGTAGCGGCCCCCCTTTTCTTTTAGCTTAGAAAACGATACACGGAATCGGTAGATGAATGGAAATGAGGTGGAAATACGTATGAAAAAAGAAGAAGTGCTGCGTAGAGTAACCGAAGGCGGTTTGGTGGCGGTTGTGCGGGCGGCCAGCGGCGAAGAAGCGAAGCGTATTACGGACGCCTGCATTGCCGGCGGGGTTGTGGGTATTGAAATTACCTTTACCGTTCCCGGGGCGCATCATGTGGTGGAAGAACTGGCGAAAGTCTACGGCAACGGGGAAGTGGTGCTGGGCGTGGGCAGCGTGCTGGACCCGGAAACAGCTCGCATTGCTATTCTTAGCGGCGCTCAGTATGTGGTGACACCGAGCTTGAACGCGGAAACCGTGCGTCTGTGCAATCGCTATCGCGTGCCGGTCATGCCTGGCGTGTCTACCTTGAAGGATGTTGTAAGCGCCTTGGAACTGGGGGCCGACATTATCAAGATTTTCCCGGGCGAGCTTTTTGGACCCAAGATTATCAAGGCCTTCCACGGACCGGTGCCGCAGGCGCAGCTGATGCCGACCGGCGGCGTATCGGTGGAAAATGTCGGCGAGTGGATTCGGGCCGGAGCGGTTGCGGTTGGGGCAGGCGGCAGCCTGACTGGCGGCGCAAAAACCGGCGATTATGAAGCCATTACGGCGACAGCTAAAAAATTTCTGGCAGCCATCCGCGAAGCGCGGGGCTAAAAGCATATACAAAAGGCGGCGAGCGAAAGCTTGCCGTCTTTTTTGTTGAATAATACCTTGAATGGACGTTGATAACGAACCGGGAAACACACGAAAGACGCGAAAGGGGGTTTGCTTTTAAAAACATCGTTTCTCATAACCCTCCTGCGTTCCCTCCCGCGACTCCGATTCTCTTGTTCAATCAACTCTCCGTCGGGCCCTCACTCTACTCACTCTACTCCTGTTCAAAATTTGTTCCCAGTTATTTTTCACTGTTCCGTTCCTTCTCGTATTCTTATTTAATTTAAAGGGATTATTTAGGAAAAAGCGAAATTACGCCTTAAGAGAAACAGAGCGGTTTTCTAAGGGGGCTAGGCTTATGAAAGATGCCTGGAACGAAGTAGAAGGATACGGCTTGACAGCGGCAGAAGCGGTGAAGCGTCTGGCGGCAGAGGGCGCCAATGAGTTGCCGACGGAGCGGGAGCGGACTTTGGGAGCGATTGCTTTTGAGGTCGTTAAGCAGCCGATGTTCTTAATGCTCCTAGGCGGCGGCTTGATTTACTTATGTTTGGGCGATTCTCGCGAAGCGATGCTGCTGTTGGGGTTTGTGGCGTTAGTGATGGGGATTACGCTGCATCAGGAGCGGCGGACGGAACGCGCCTTGGGGCGGCTGCGTGATCTATCGAGCCCGCGGGCGCTGGTGCTGCGCGACGGTCAGGCTGTGCGAATTGCCGGGCGGGAGGTGGTGCGCGGCGATGTGGTGTTGTTGACCGAAGGAGACCGTGTGCCGGCTGACGGTAAACTGCTGGCGGCGACGCATTTGCTTATTGATGAAAGTTTGCTTACCGGCGAAGCCGTACCGGTAGATAAGCAGCCCTGGATTGAGGCGGACGGAGATCCTTGCGCGGCCGAAGAGCAGCAGTCTTGTGCGTATGCAGGTACGCTGGTTATTCAAGGACGAGGCGCGCTGGAGATTTTGGCGACAGGCGGGCGTTCTGAGATGGGGCGCATTGGTCAGTCTCTGCAGGAGGTGGCGGAAGCTAAAACGCCTTTGGAGCGTGAGGTCGCCCGTCTTGTGGTAGTGCTGAGCTTTGTCGGGATTTCCCTATGCTTGGTCATGGTGCTGGCTTTTGGCTTCTTCTGGGATGAATGGCTGCGGGGCATTTTAGCGGGTATTACTTTGGCCATGGCGATGCTGCCGGAGGAATTTCCGGTAGTGATGACGGTGTTCCTTGCTTTTGGCGCGTGGCGCATGTCGAAACGGCAGGTTCTGGCCAGAAGGATGGCCGCTATCGAAACGCTGGGTTCAGCTACGGTTCTTTGCGTAGATAAGACCGGGACGCTGACGCAAAACCGCATGTCTGTGCAAGCCGTGTTTGCCGCAGGGGCTGTGCATGCGTTGAAAGATGAAACCCAGCCGCTGCCGGAAGCTGTACACGAAGCCGTAGAATACGGTGTTTTGGCAAGTCGGCGGGACCCGGTAGATCCAATGGAACTGGCGTTTCGCCGCTTGGGTGAGAAGTGGCTGCCGGCGACAGAACACTGGCACGAAAATTGGGAACTTTGCCGGGAGTATCCGTTGGCGGCGGAGTTTTTGGCGGTAACGCAGGTTTGGCTGGATGATGCCGGGCGGCAGGTGGTAGCTTGTAAGGGCGCTCCTGAAGCGGTGCTGGCGGCGTGTTCGCTGACGGAAGATGAGCGCAGAGAAATTCAGGAGGCAGCGGAAAGTATGGCTGCTGGCGGCATGCGCCTGCTGGCGGTAGCGAAAGCTTTTTGGAAAGAGCAAGAACTGCCGGAGCTGGCCAAAAGCTTTCCTTTGACTTTTGTAGGGCTGGTCGGCTTGCACGATCCTCTCCGTCCAGGCGTCCCGGAGGCGGTGGCACAATGTCGGCAGGCTGGCGTGCGGGTCATTATGATGACTGGCGATTATGCGGGAACTGCCAGAAACATTGCTTTGCAGGCAGGGCTGGCGGAGAACCCGGAGGTGCTTAACGGCGCGCAAGTGGCTGCTATGGACGAGGCGGAGTTGGCGGCGGCAGTACGGCGGACGCAAGTCTTTGCGCGCTTAGTCCCGGAGCAAAAGCTGCGCTTGGTCCGGGCGCTGCAGGCTAGCGGTGAAGTGGTGGCGATGACCGGCGACGGAGTGAATGACGCGCCGGCTCTAAAGGCCGCGCATATCGGTGTGGCTATGGGCGGGCGGGGGACGGATGTGGCGCGGGAGGCGGCCTCATTAGTGCTGTTGGATGATAATTTTACGTCCATTGTCGGCGCTGTAGCCATGGGACGTCGTATTTTCGATAATCTGTGCAAAGCCATGATCTATATTTTAGCCATTCATGTGCCTATAGCGGGCTTATCTTTGGCGCCGCTGTTTTTGGAAGGAACTTCGGTGCTTTTTCCGGCGCATGTGGCTTTTTTGGAGATGATTATTGACCCGGCTTGCGCCATCGTTTTTGAAGCGGAAGCGTCAGAGGACAATGTGATGCAGCGGCCGCCCCGGGCAGCGGAGGCTTCTTTGCTCAACAAGGATATGCTAGGCAGCGGACTGCTGCAGGGCGCGGGGGTGCTGCTTTCGCTGTTAGGGCTTTTTCAAGTCATTTTATGGCTGGGACGCGATGTAGGAGAGGCCCGAACATTGACGTTTATAGCGTTGGTGTTTTGTAACTTGGCTTTGATTTTCAGCAATCGCTCTTTACAGGGGCGACTGCTGGAAACACATGGACGGAACAGCACGTTAGGGTGGATGGTGGTCGGTACGCTGCTGTTGCTGGGGATGGTGCTTTTTACGCCGGCTTTGCAGGAAATGTTTCGCTTTGTGCCGGTCCATGTCAGTGATTTGCTGCTTTGTCTGTCTGCAGGCGTGATCAGTGTTGGCTTTTCCGGTCTATTGCGTCGCTGGTGGAGCTGGAGGCAGAGAGCGGCCGAACGGAAGAGGTAATGATTTTGGGGAAATAAGGCAGGTCTTTGCAGGGTGAAAGCGAATAGAAGAAATTATGTAGAATAGCAGAAAGAGCAGGAGGGACGGCATGCTGGAGAAATTGGATTTGAGCAAAAAAATAGCCAAAGACGTCTATAACGAAAAAATGGCCGAGTTGCGCTTGCGTCTGGGGGAACTGCAGCGGCAGGCCAAGGACCAAGGATTGCCTGTAGTGATTGTTTTTGAAGGCTGGAGCGCTTCCGGCAAGGGACGCTTGATTAATGAATTGCTGCAGGCGTTGGATCCGCGCGGCTTTAGCGTCTTTGCTATGGATGAGCCAACTTTGGAAGAAAAAGCCCGGCCTTTTTTGCGTCGTTATTGGGTGCGTCTCCCCGCGGACGGGCGTATTGCTATTTTTGACCGTTCTTGGTATCGGGCGGTTTTGACGGATCGCGTGGTGGATGAGGGCAACCGTCATCATTGGCAGCAGGGCTACCAGCAAATCAATTCCTTTGAAAAGCAGATTGCCGACCACGGAACGTTGGTGCTTAAATTTTTTCTTCATATTAGTAAAGGCGAGCAGAAAAAACGTTTTAAAAATATGGGAAAAAACGACGCCAATCTTTGGCGGCTCCATGAATCGGATCATTGGCAGCATGCCCATTATGACGAGCTGGGCGTGGCCATTGAAGAGATGCTGGAGAAAACCGATTTTTCTCATGCTCCGTGGACCTTGGTAGAGGCGGAAGACCAGCGTTTTGCGGCTTTGAAAATATATAATCAAGTAGTGGGAGCCTTGGAGGCGGCGCTGCAAAAGCCGCGGCGGCAGGCCGTTGTTTTGGAGCCGGCCGAGCGTGTAGATGCGGCGGTAATGCATGACTTGGATTCTTCGATTTTAGATAAGGCGGACTTATCACTGCAGGTATCGGCTGCGGAGTACAAAAAGCGCACCAATGCTCTGCAAGAGGAGCTGCGCATGCTGCAATACTCGCTGTTTGCCAAGCATGTGCCGACAGTGATTGTTTTTGAAGGGTGGGATGCGGCTGGCAAGGGCGGCTGCATTCGGCGGCTGACGCAAAAACTGGATCCACGAGGTTATGGCGTGGTTCCCATTGGCGCGCCCAATGATTTGGAACGGCGGCATCATTACCTCTGGCGTTTTTGGCGAGAATTTCCGCGGGCGGGAGAAATCGCCATTTTTGACCGCTCTTGGTACGGACGGGTGTTGGTGGAGCGTGTGGAAGGATTTTGTCAGCAGGAGGAATGGAAGCGCGCCTATCATGAAATCAACGAAATGGAAGAGCAATTGGCCTTGGCAGGCGGCGTATTGATTAAGTTTTGGCTGCATATTGACCAGGAGGAGCAACTACAACGCTTTCAAGAGCGGCAGGACAACTCCTATAAGCAATGGAAGATTACGCCGGAGGACTGGCGCAACCGGGAGAAGTGGCAGGCCTACCGTCAAGCGGTGGATGAAATGTTGTTTCGCACCAGTACGGTCAAGGCGCCCTGGACGTTGGTGGAAGCCAATTCTAAAAATTATGCGCGTCTGAAAGTGCTGGAAACGGTAGTGGCAGCCTTACGGAATCACTGATTAACCGAAATACGGAAAAAAATTCTTTTTGCAACTTCCCAGGAGTTAGAAAATGCTTGTGCGACAGCGCGCTACAGAGCGGTATGCTCTCCGGTGAAGCTATTTTCTTGATACCTTGAAATTCGGTCTTTGTCGGCGGCAGAGCGTACCTGGAGGCCCTTCCTTTTTGCGTGTCTTCTCTGTATGATAATGCATTGAGGAGGGTGAGTATGAACGACGAGTTAAGACAATTACTGGCGCTGTGCCACCGCTATGTCGAGGGTGAAATGGAGCTGGAAGCATTTGCGGAAGACTTTGATTTGTATTTGACGGAGCATGAAGGCGAGCTTCTTTTGCACGAAAGCGCCTATGATTTGCTGGATGAGATTCGTGATTCTTTGCTGTATATTCAACCGGACGATGCCGGCTTTGCGACGGAAGAAAGCGATTTAAAAGAGCGCATTCGGGCGGGCTTAGAGCAGCTGGATCGCTTTTAAGATTAAAGGAGCTGCTAATTTAATTAGCAGCTCCTTCGGCATCTATAGGGAGCTTTAAAGATTTGAAAAAGTTCGTATCCTTAAGGGGTGCGGACTTTTTTGATGTTCCAGAATTTACAAACGAACCGCGAAAGACGCGAAAGACGCGAAAAACGCGAAAGGGTTTATCAGGGAATAGGAGCTTCTGTATAAACGGCGGCATAACTGTATTTGAGACAAGATTTCCGCGCGACTCGCAAAAATAGGAGTCGACGGCAGTTCCGCGAACTCGCTGGCGCTCAGACATACGGAACTTTTATCCGTCGTCTTCTGCTTTTGCGTCCTGCGGACCGTCTTGCTCCAAAAAAGTCTCAAATACAGTCACGGCCACCGCAACTTAAACCGTTCCCTTATATTACTCCTCTGGCCTTTCTCTGGCTTTTCTCTGTTACTCTGAGTTGGGTTCTCCTAAAGGACCGCGTAGCGGTTTTTCTTATATTCCCGCAGGAATGTAGCAGCATTATGGCGAAATAATTTCAATTGGAGGTGTAGCAGTGTGCGGATTGAAAAAAAAGATATAGATGCAGCTGTGCGCAGCGGCATTTTAAATAGAGTGCAGGCGGAAGAACTATGGCAGCTATGGCAAGAACAGAAAGAGGATGAGCCGCGTTTAAGTATGTCTCATTTGGCGTATTATTTAGGCGTGTTGTTGGTCATGGGGGCTATGGGCTGGTTTTTGACCAAGGCTTGGCTGGAACTAAGCGGGCTGGTGCTGTTATGCACAGCTATTTTATATGCTTTTATTTTTCTTGTAGGCGGGCTATTGCTGCGGGGCCGCCGGGGAGGGAGGCTGCCGGGAGGTCTGGCTGTGACGACAGCGGTGTGCATGACGCCTTTGGCGGTGTATGGCTTTTTGAAATATACCGGTTATTGGGAAGCGCAGCTGACGTTAATGGCTGCCGGCGGTTTTTACAGCCTAGTGCCGCAGCACCGTCTTTGGATGGAAGGGGCGACAGCCGTACTGTCTTTATTGGTGGCCAGAGTGGTTCCCTTTCCTTTTTTATTGGCGCCTTTCGTTGTGTCTTTGTGGATGATGGTGCAGGATTTAGTGCCTCTTTGGCATTGGTTTGCACCATGGATTTCCGACGCTTGGGCTAATACTTGGCTGGGATGCCTGCTTTTTATCTTGGCCGTAGAAGCGGATCGAGGGCGTTGGCGCTGCAATGGCCCGGATATGGCGTGTTGGCTGTATTTGGCGAGCGGAGCTTCTTTGGCTGCCGGCTTGTATGTTCTAAGCTGGTGGGGGCTGGCTGGCTGGCCGCGCTGGACGACGCTGGTGGCGGCAAGCGTATTTTTGCTGCTGGCGCCCCTTTTCCAGCGTTCTATTTTTGTGGTGACAGGCGCCGTGGGCTATGTAGGGTATCTGGGCTATCTGGCGTATGAAGTGTTTGCTGATTCATTGTATTTTCCGCTGGTGCTGAGTGCCTTGGGAGTGCTGTGCGTAGGGGCCGGCTGGCTGTATCAACGCAAGGCGGCTCGCTGGCGGACGCGGCTGCTGGGCAGCCTGCCAGCCTGGCTGTGCAAGCGTTTGCCTCCGTCAGCAGAAGAGTGAGTTTGGAAAGGAAGAAAGTATGGCGCGTTTAGAATATCGTTTGTTGGACGAGGCGAAAGGCTATCCGGTGCTGTATGTGTATGAAGGAATTTCGCATGGGGAAGTAGCGGCCCGGTTTATTTGCGATCGCTTTGTCAAGGAAGGCGCGGTTTATGAACGCACATCTTGCGCCATTGAACCGGATGGCTTTGTCATTTATATACAGCCGGACTCTAAAGGGAGAGTAATGTGGCCAGCGGCGGCGACCAAGACAGCCGGCCTGCCGTTGGAGATTGCCGCTTGCGGCAGCGGCTTGCTTTCGGCGCAGCGGCAGTTGGTATTGTCTTTTTTGACGTATGAAGAACTGCAGTTGCAACTGCTGGCTGACTACCGGATGCACCAAGGCGAAGAGTGGCTGAAGGTGTCGGCGGAGCTGGACGAAGACCGCAGCGCGTACGTGTATTATATGGAGAAAGTGAAGGAGGGCGCATGAAGAAACGTCATTGGGTAGTCGGTCTTTTTATCGCGGCTTCTTTGGCGGCAGGCGGCTGTTCTTCGCCGACGCAGCAGGCAAAAGAAGCGCCGGGAGATGACGATGAATTGGTGGAAGCCGGAACGGCTCCGGGGGGACAGCGGCAAGGCAGCATAGCGCCAGTGCCATATATTTATGGAGGCTCCCGCTATTTTGGCTCCGGCGGCGGAAGAAGCGGCGTTGCCGGTGATGGCGCGGCGACTTCCGGCATTTCTCAGGGCAAGGGCGGGCTGGGCAGTCAGAGCGCCTCATCTGGAGGCGGCTGATGGAGAACTATGCGGTCCGGCGCGAACGCTGGTACGGGCCGATGAAGACTCTATTTCCCTGGGAGACTATTGCCAAAGATGAATATGCCTTAGCGTCCTGGACTCCTATTTTTTCGCAGCAATGTCAGGAGCTGCAGGCGGCGGCGGAAGGCTTGGCCGCCTTATGGCATAAAGTGGCTTTGGTTGCCTCGCGAGGGGACAGCCGGCTGTTGCGCTGGCTGGGTTTGCCTGCTGGCGCGCGGGAGGCTGTGCGGGAGGCGTTGCAGCTTCCATGGTTGACGGCGTTGGGACGGTTTGACTTTGTTCAGACTGCGGCAGGGTGGAAAGTGTTGGAGTATAACTGCGATACCCCCAGCGGCGTGGTGGAAGCCTTGGCGGTGAACGGGAAAATTTGCGCTTGCGAAGGGCGACAAAATCCCAATGCCGCCGGCGAAGAACTTTTGCGTCAGGCCATTGCCGAATCCTTGCAAATAGCGCGTCGAGCTGGCTTGCACGGCGTGGCTGCGTTTAGCGCGTTGGGAAATCACAGTGAAGATGCCGGTACGATGAAGTACTGGCAATCTTTGGCGGCAGAAGGCGAGTTTGTGCCGTTGGAAGAACTGCGGTATGAAAGGGAGTCTTTGACTTCAGCGGCTTCGGAGCAAATTGGCTGCTGGTTTCGCCTTCATCCATGGGAGGTCATGGTGCGGGAATGCGCTGCTGATGGGTTTCCAACGGGAAAGCGCGTATTGGAGCTGGCAGCTTCCAAGAAGCTCTTGGCGGTGAATCCGCCGCTGGCTTTAGTGGGCCAGTCCAAGGCGCTGCAGGCCCTTATTTGGCAGTTGTACGAGGCGGAAGAGTTCTTGACACAGCCGGAACGGCACTTGGTGCAAACCTATATGCTGCCGACCTACCGTCAGAATGTGTTTTTAGGAAAAGCTTCGTATGTGCGAAAACCTTTGTGGGGGAGAGAAGGCGGCGGCGTGACGCTGCATGCTGCGGACGGAGGCTTGCTTTTGGGGAGTCGCGGCGGCTGGCATGGCGCTGCTATCTATCAGCAAGCGGTGGAGTTGGAACGTATGCAGGTTATGACGCAGAAGGGTT
Organism: Anaeromusa sp.; assembly: GCF_028691475.1. Lineage (NCBI taxonomy): Bacteria > Bacillati > Bacillota > Negativicutes > Selenomonadales > Sporomusaceae > Anaeromusa > Anaeromusa sp. The sequence continues at coordinate 18,014 of NZ_JAQUZF010000017.1, read as the reverse complement.
TGCAAGAAGGCCGGCGTCTTTGGGGCGCCTTCGTGGCTGGCGGCTCTTTTGCTGGGGTGTTGGTGCGCCTTGGCGCGGCTATTACGGACGACCAGGCGTGGATGACGCCGGTGTATTTGAGCGAGGAGGGAAGCGAATGATGATGCTAAACATGCAGGGACAATGGCCGCATGTCGTAAATTTCCTACTATATCTTGCGGCGGCGCTGCCTCTTTTGGGAATTGGCGTTTGGCTCTTTGCCAGGCTGACTCCTTATAAAGAAGGCGAACTGCTGCATAACGGCGCGCAAGACGGAATGGCCGGACGGGCGGCGGAAGCGGCGGCGCACGACTTGGGCGGCAAGCTGCTGGGGCTGACGTTGGTTTTGGCTTCCGCTATTTTTCATTCCGTTCATATTTGGGATTTGCTTTTTTGGGGCGCCGTGGGCATTGTCAGTCAGGTGGTTGTGGCTAAGCTGTTTGAAAGAGTTACCCCGTACCGGGTGTCGCAGGAGATTCCTAAAGGCAATGTGGCGGTAGGGATTTTTTCCGCCCGTCTCAGTGTGGCGGCGGGACTGCTTTTAGCGGCCTTGATCAGCTATTGAGCGATTAAGTGAGGAGACGGTACTTGACTCACACTACACCAAGAGAGTCTTTTTTGCGTCAGCCTTTGTCAGAAAGCCTCGGCAGAGCGCCGCTATGCCTGCGTTTTCTTTCGCGTCTGACGGAAAAAATCCTTATCTTGGCGCAGCATTCTTTCAAGTATCATCTCCTCAGAATGAGACTTGAGTAAAATCAAATTATAGTTAAAGATGGAGGACTGAAATCGTGGGAAGCAAAATTCAAAAAAACCGCAGTGATTCGGATATGTTGCAAGGGTATGTAGAGGAACGCTCTTTTGAACACCAATGGTTGGGCGAGTCTACGCCGCAGCCGCGGCCGGCGGTAGGGCGCAAAGGAAGCAAAAACACGGAAAGTGAATCGTTTTTGCCTGTAAAGGCGCGGGAAGAGCTGGAAAAGGCGTTGGTGGCCATTAAGCTGGAGTTATATAAAGAGGGCGTGCAAGAGTATCATCTACAGGTGAAACGAGCGGGTAACAGTATTACGTTGACGGTGCTTCCGGGCAAGGGCTAAGCGGAGGATTTCATGGCATACGAGCAGCGGATTGTTTTTCGGCATCCTAAGGGGCTTCACACGCGGGTAGCGGCTATGGTAGTGCAGCGTTTCCAAGAACTCAGGCAGCGCTACGGCAGCGAGATTACCTTGCGCAAGGAAACCGGCAAAGTAGTGCCAGCCAATAATTTAATGCTCCTAGTGGGCCTGAAGGTGCGCGCTGGAGATGTGTTATGGGTTGGCGCCAATGGCGCTAAAGCGGGAGAGGCAGCGCAAGAGATGGCCGCGTTTTTGGAAGGGGATTTTTCTTTGGCGGCGGCCCCGGCCTGGCAGGGCATGGATGCCGTATTGCAGGAGAATGCCTTTACGGCGGAGCAGATTTTTCGCAGTATCGCCAGCGGCTTGATGGTGACGGATCAAGAGGACCGCATTACCGTGTTTAATCCGGCGGCGGAGCGCATTATGGGCGTGGCTGCGGCGGAAGTTATTGGCCGCAAGGTGTACGAAGCCATTCCTGGTTCTCGGTTGCATATTGTCAACCAGACGGGAGAAGCAGAGTTGGGGCAGCGGCAGCTAACCGGGCGCTCTATCACGGTTACCAATCGGACGCCCCTGCTGATTGACGGCAAGGTTTGCGGCGCTGTGGCTGTGTTTGAGGATATTTCGATCTTAGAACGCGTTTCCGGGGAACTGCAAGAGGTAAAGGAACTAAAAGAGCGCTTGCAGTTGATTTTGGAATCGGTACAGGACGGCATCTGCGTTTTTGATAAAAAAGGCGTGATTACCTACGTCAATGATGCGTATGTGGCGATGTGCGGTGAAAAAAGAGAAGAACTTTTGGGGCAGCGTGTAGGTAATATTTCTCCCGGTGGGGGGCGTAGTTTGATGCTGACAAGCGGCCAAGCGGTGCTGGGCAGCATCAGCCGCAAACGCAGCGGCGTGACGTTGATTTCGAATATTAATCCGATTTTTGTGGACGGCGCCTTGACCGGCGGTTTGTCGGTCAGTAAAAATACGACGGAACTGCAACTGTTGGCGGACAAGCTGAACGAGGCGAATGCGCGGGCGGACTATTTGGAAGAAGAGCTGCTTCGTACCAGAAGACCTCATGCGGCGTTTCGTAATTTCATTGGCCGCAGCGGCAAAGTGAGAGACTGCCTGGCGATGGCCTCGAAAGCGGCGGCGGCGCAGGCTACGGTGCTCATACGAGGCGAAAGCGGCACAGGCAAGGAACTGGTTGCCGAAGGCATTCACTACGCCAGTCCGCGAGCCAAGGGGCCTTTTATCCGGGTTAATTGCGGCGCCATTCCTTCGGCGCTCTTGGAAAGCGAGCTTTTTGGCCATGAAAAAGGCGCTTTTACCGGGGCTGTGCGGCGGAAGCTGGGTCGTTTTGAACTGGCTGACGGCGGCAGTTTGTTTTTGGACGAAATCGGCGAGATGGATAAGACCATGCAAGTGAAGCTTCTGCGGGTGCTGCAGCAACGGGAAATAGAGCGCGTCGGCGGTGAAGAGACGGTGCGCGTGGATGTGCGAATTATTGCCGCTACCCATCGGGACCTTGAGGCCATGGTGGCGGCAGGCGAGTTTCGGGAGGATCTGTACTATCGCTTGAATGTAGTCCCCGTACTGCTGCCTCCCTTGCGGGATCGTAAAGAAGATATTCCCCTCTTGGCGGAGTATTTTTTAGAGAAAGTGTCCCAGCGCGAAGGGTTTTCCTGCCAGGGCTTTCAACGAGAAGCGATGGAAGCCTTTCAAGGATACAACTGGCCGGGTAATGTGCGGGAATTAGAGAATGTAGTAGAGCGTATGGTGACGCTGACCGAAGGGGTTCAGTTGGGCTTGGAGGATTTACCGCTCTATTTGCGCAAGGAGATGGGCGTGGAACCGGCTTTACCGGTTTTACATCAAGAAGAATCGTTGCTGCCCTGGACGGAGTATGAAAAAAATATTATTGCTTTAGCGTTAGAACGCTGCGGCAGCTATAATGCAGCAGGCAAGGCGCTGGGGCTGACGCATAAAACCATAGCGGCGAAGGCGCGCAAGTATGGCTTGGAAAAACAGACATCTTGGGTAAAAATGGACTAATTGATCCTTTTTACCAATGAAAAAAGAGATGTCTGTTCTTTTTTACCAAGAAGTAAAAGGAAAGGGGGCTTGGTTGCAGTAAAAACACGTTGGCATGGGTTTTGCTAATATACTCTACGGAAACGGCAAGCCGGTCAGACCGGCAGAAGGGAGAATTAAGGATGAAAAAAGTCATTAATGTACCCGAGCAAGTTGTAGAGGAAATGCTTCAGGGGGTTGTCGCGGCACATCCTCAATATGTACGTCGTGTAGAGGGTTTTGACGTCATTGTGCGCGCTCAGGCTCCTGTACAGGGTAAAGTGGCCTTGGTCAGCGGCGGCGGCAGCGGCCACGAACCTTCTCATGGCGGTTTTGTCGGTAAGGGAATGTTGGACGGAGCGGTAGCCGGAGCGGTATTTACGTCTCCAACTCCGGATCAAGTGTATGAAGCGGTGAAAGCGGTAGACGGCGGCAAAGGCGTGCTGCTGGTCATCAAAAACTACACTGGCGATATTATGAACTTTGAAATGGCTGCGGAAATGGCGGATGCCGAGGGCATTAAAGTAGAAAAAGTAGTTGTCAATGATGACGTTGCGGTAGAGAATAGCACGTGGACTACTGGGCGTCGCGGCATCGCCGGCACGGTGTTTGTGCATAAAATTGCCGGCGCTAAAGCGGAAACAGGCGCTTCCTTGGAGGAAGTGAAAGCGGTCGCGGATAAGGTTGTCGCCAATGTTCGTTCCATGGGCATGGCCCTGGCTCCTTGCACCGTACCGGCTGCAGGCAAGCCTAGCTTTGTTTTGGGTGAAGACGAAATGGAAATTGGCATGGGCATTCACGGCGAACCGGGAACGCATCAGGAAACTGTGAAAAAAGCCGATGAAATTGCGGCGCATTTGCTGGATAAAATTTTTGCTGATATCGCTTTGTCCGCAGGGGATGAAGTGGCTGTGCTGGTCAACGGCTTGGGCGCGACGCCGTTGATGGAGCTGTACATTGTGAACCGTAAAGTGGCGGAAACCTTGGCGGCCAAAGGCGTCAAAACCGCCAAGACTTTTGTAGGCAATTACATGACCTCCCTGGAAATGGCAGGATTCTCCATTACGTTGTTGAAACTGGATACGGAACTAAAAGAGTTGCTGTTGGCCCCGGCGGATACGCCGGCTTTGGTACAGTTTTAAAGGCTCTAAGAAATCGCTTGGTGCGAAACCGCCGGCGTTCTTGGAGGTAGCGAAAAGGAAGCTGGCAGCGGGTGAAAGCCCGCTGCCTTTCTTGAAACGGACGATAGGAGGAAACAAGCATGAATACGAAAGCAACAGAGCTCATCAATGCGGTGGGAGCTATGGTAATAGAGGAAAAACAATTTCTGACGGATTTGGACGCCGCCATTGGCGATGGTGATCATGGTATTAATATGGCTCGCGGTTTCGAGGCGGTTAAAACCAAACTGGCCGGAGCGCCCGAAGGCGATGTCGGCGCGGCGTTGAAGCTGGTGGGCATGACTTTGATTTCGACTGTGGGCGGCGCTGCAGGTCCGTTATATGGTACGGCGTTCTTGCGGGCTGCCGGAGCGGCGCAAGGGAAAGAATTGGTTGACGAAGAAACGGCGCAAAAAATGCTGGAAGCCGCCGTCGGCGGGATTAAAGAACGCGGCAAGGCAACGCGAGGGGAAAAGACCATCCTAGATGCCCTGGAGCCTGCAACAGAAGCCTTTGCGCAGGCCAGAGAAGACGGCAAGACCATGCTGGAATGTTTGGAAGCGGCCCAAAACGCGGCGGCGGCAGGAGTTGAGTATACCAAGACCATTATTGCTACTAAAGGACGCGCCAGCTATCTGGGCGAACGCAGCATCGGCCATCAGGACCCCGGCGCTACTTCAACAACCTTGATGCTGCAGACTTTGTACCGGCAGCTGGCTGAGAAATAGGAGGGATAGCATGGTAGGAATTGTAATTGTGTCCCATAGCGCCAAAGTAGCGGAGGGGATTTGTGAAATGGCGGCGCAGATGGCGCGGGCGGAGCAGAAAATTTTGGCCGCAGGGGGCACGGCGGACGGCGGCATTGGCACTGACGCGACGATGGTGGCCGAACGCATTGCGCAGGCGGATGTAGGAGAAGGCGTGCTGGTTTTAGCAGACTTGGGCAGTGCGGTGCTCAGCGCGGAAACGGCGCTGGAATTTTTGGATGAAAAACTGCGCAAGCGCGTACAGATAGCAGATGCTCCGATTTTGGAAGGCGCCATCAGTGCGGCTGTCGAAGCGTCCTTAGGAAGTTCCTTGGCTTCGGTGCGGGCAACCGCAGAAGGAGCTCGGGATTTGCATAAGTTATAGGCAGAGAAGAGGAGAATTCATATGGAAGCAATTGTTCAGATTACTAATCCTACAGGCTTGCATGCCCGCCCGGCGGCGCAGTTTGTGCAGCAAGCGGCCAAGTTTAAAAGCAAAGTGGTTATTGAAGGCAACGGCAAGAGCGCCGACGCTAAGAGTATTTTGGGGGTTATGTCCTTAGGGGTAACCAAGAATACGGATTTGAAGATTTCCGCGACCGGTGAAGACGAAGCGGCGTGCGTGCAGGCGCTGGTGGAATTGGTGGAAAGTCGTTTCGGAGAGGAGTAAGATCATGGAAAAGCTGCAAGGACTGGCTGTGGTGCCGGGCAGCGCCATGGGACCGCTTTTGGTGTTGCGGGATGAACTGACGGCGGCACTAAAGACGTATACGCCTTCGCCGACGGCGGAAGAACTAAAAAAGCTGGAATCGGCTGCGGCGACAGCGGCGTTGCAGCTGGCAGAGGCGGCTAGGCGCTGCCGGGAAGCTGGCCAAGATGAGCAGGCGGGCATTTTAGAGGCGCATCAACTGATGGCCCAGGATGCGGCCTTGCTGACGGCGATGCAAGAGGCGGTCGGTGCGGGCGCTCCGGCGGCGGCACTAGAGGCCAGTGAACAGTATGCGGCTATGTTTGAAGCCATGGATGACGCCTATTTGCGCGAGCGCGCCGCAGATGTGCGCGACGTGGGTAAACGTATCGCCAAGGTGCTGCTGGGGCTGACGGAGCCCAAGCCTGTGGCAGGCGGCGCTATTTTAGCGGCGGAGGATGTAGAACCGTCTTATTTGGCGGCGTTGCCGGCAGGCGCGGTAAAAGCGGTTCTGTTAGGGCAGGGCAGCACAACGTCACACGCGGTGATTATTGCTAAGGCGAGGGGCATTCCGGCCATTGTAGGGTTAAAGGAGGTCCTGCCGCGCTTGACTAGCGGTCAGGAAGTCTTTGTGGATGCAGGGCGCGGGGAAATCTGGGTGGACCCGGATGTGAAAACACGCGAACAGGCGCTGCTGCAGATTCAAAGGGAAGCCGAGCAGCTTAAACGCGATTTGTCGCTGGCCGGGGAAGCCGCAGTGACTACAGATGGCTTGAAAATGACTTTGGCGGCTAATATCGGCTCGCCTCAAGACATGGAAACCGCGGCGCGCTATGGCGCGGAAGGGGTCGGCCTTTTTCGTACTGAATTTCTTTTTATGGGACATGACAGCGCCCCCGACGAAGAGGAACAGTATCAAGCGTATAAAGCGGCCATTGAAGGCTGCCAAGGAGCGCTGTGCGTCATCCGGACGATGGATATTGGCGGCGATAAGCCTTTGCATTATCTGCAGGTTCCCAAAGAGGATAATCCGTTTTTGGGTTGGCGGGCCATTCGAATCAGCCTGGAGCGGGAGGATCTGTTCTTGCCGCAATTAAAAGCCATTCTGCGGGCGGCGGTGCATGGCAAAGCGGCTATTATGCTGCCCATGGTGAGCCAGGTGGAAGAAATTCGCCAAGCCAGGCTGGCTTTGCAACGCGCTCGGGAAGAGCTGCAAAAAGAAGGCAAGCCGTTTGGAAGCGATGTGCCTTTGGGTATCATGGTGGAGACGCCTGCAGCGGCGGCCATGGCGTCGCTATTAGCGCAGGAATGCGATTTTTTTAGTATCGGTACGAATGATTTAGTGCAATACACCTTGGCTGTAGACCGGGGCAACTCGAAAATTAGCGGTCTTTACAGTCATTTTCATCCGGCGGTGCTGCGTTTGATTCAGCAAACGGCGCAGGCGGCCCATGAAGCAGGAATTTGGGTTGGCATGTGCGGCGAAATGGCGGGCGATCCCCTGGCGACGCCGTTGCTGGTGGCTATGGGTTTTGACGAACTCAGTATGAGCGCTCCGGCGCTGCCGCGCGTGAAGGAACGGGTTCGCTCTTTATCTCGCCATAGGGCGGACGAATTATTGGCGCAGGCTTTGAAGCTGAAAGAAAGCACAGCGATTCGCGAACTTTTGCGTCGAAATATGGAACAAGAATCAGAGAGCTAAGTATTGAAAACACTTTGCAAAGACGTTATAATTAGAGCAGTATTTTAGATAAGATAACGGCAGTGTGGCCGCCTTGAGTAATCAAGGCGGCTTTTTGTCTTTGCAGGGAGGGTGCGAGATGGAAGAGTTTCGTGAGGGAACTTTGGAAGTAGCCGAATTGAAAGAGCGTCTTGCCTGTATGGAGGCGCGTTTGGATGCGGTGCTGGCCGCTGTGGATGAAGCTGTCTGCATTGTGGACGAACGTGATTGCGTTGTGGCCTGGAATCGCTATGCCACCGCTTTATACGGCATTTCTTCGGATGAGATAGTCGGCAAGCATATTGGCATGTTTTTTTCCAATCTGCTTTTGACCCAAGTGGTGCAGGAGCGCAAAGAAGTCCGCGGGCGCTATCACACTCCCTGCCCGGACAAGCATGTGCTTATTAACGCCATGCCGGTGCATTTGGCGGAGTGGAATGTCGGCGGCGTTTGCGCCGAACGGGATATTACCGAGGTAGTCCAGCTAAATGAAAAACTCTTTCGCACCAGTGAAGAAATGGTGGCCCTGCAGCAGCGCATAGAAGGGCGGGCTGTGGATTCCTTTGCTTCTATTTACGGGCACAGTCAAGGCATTCAAGAAGCCATAGCCATGGGGCGGCGCGTAGCCGCCTCGCCGGCGCCGGTGCTGATTCGAGGGGAAAGCGGCTGCGGCAAAGAGCTCTTTGCGCGGGCGCTGCATCAGGCAAGCGGCCGTACTGGCGCTTTTGTGGCCATCAATTGCGGCGCTATTCCAGAAGGCCTTTTTGAAAGCGAACTTTTTGGCTATCAAGGAGGCGCTTTTACCGGCGCGGATCGCAAAGGCAAGGCCGGCTTGCTCGAAGAAGCTCATGAAGGGACGCTGTTTTTGGATGAAATCGGCGACATGCCAAGAGAAGCGCAGGTCAAGCTGTTGCGGGCCCTGCAGGAGAAGAGCTTTTACCGCGTAGGCGGTTCTAAAGCGGTGCGAGTGGATGTGCGCATTGTGGCGGCGACCCATCGGGATTTGGAGGAAATGGTGGAGCGCAAGGAATTCCGCGAGGATTTATACTACCGTCTAAATGTCGTCACTTTGTGGCTGCCGCCGCTGCGGGATCGTCGCGATGACATTCCGGAATTGGTGCATAAAGGGCTGCAGCATTTTGGCGCGGTATATGGCAAACTGATTACCAAGGTAGACCCGGATGCGATGGCCATGCTTTTAGATTACCCTTGGCCCGGCAATGTACGGGAATTGTTCAATGTTTTGGAGCGCATCGTAGTGCTGGCGGAGGGGGATGTGCTGGAAAGCCGTCATTTGCCGCAAGAATGGATGCAGCACCGCCCCTTGCCGCCCATGCTTGCGAAGGGGAATTTCAACTTGGCCGACGCCTCAAACCAGTGGGAAAAAGAAGTCATCCGCCGCGTGTTGAAAGAAAACCACTACAACAAGGCGGCTGCGGCCAAGAAGCTTGGCATTCCCAGGACGACTCTTTACTATAAACTGCGTCAATTAGAGCTGGATTGACGGCGACCCGACAAAAACGTCGAAAAATAGACGGAATGTACGCAAAGACGCGTCTGGAAACAGAGCGTCTTTTTGCGTTTAACCCTTGTAAAATCTGGAGAGTTGCAACATCCTGCTAAGTTGGCACGGACTTTGCTATATAAAGGGCAGGAGGTGTTGGGAAGCATGAGAATTACAGAACATCCGATTTTAGAGTTCCCCCAAGAGGGACTGGTTGAATTTTCTTTTGACGGTCAAACCTTGAGCGGGCGGGCCGGAGAACCCATTGCCGCCGCCTTGCACGCGGCAGGCGTGCGGGCTTTGCGTCACAGCCACCGCCATAACCGGCCGCGCGGCCTGTTTTGCGCAATAGGAAATTGCTCGTCCTGTTTGATGACGGTTGACGGTGTACCCAATGTTCGGGTTTGCGTGGAGCCTTTGCAGGCTGGCATGCAGGTAGAAACCCAGAAAGGGAACGGGTACTTGAAATGATAAAGAAATGTGATATTTTGATTATCGGCGCCGGCCCGGCTGGCTTGGTCGCCGCCAAGGAAGCGGCCCGGGCGGGGGCGCAGGTATTGCTTTTAGAGCGTTCCAGTCATTTGGGAGGACAGCTGATTAAGCAGACTCACAAATTTTTCGGTTCTAAAGAAGAGTTCGCCGGGGAACGAGGCGTAGCCATTGCGGAGCGCCTCCTGGCGGAAGTGGCGGAACAGCCTGGTATTGAAGTGTGGTGCGGCGGTACGGCGCTGGGGATTTATCAGGAAGACGGCGTTGTAACGGCTGAATATAAGGGCGTTTTTCACAAGATCAAAGCCAAGCGCTTGATCGTAGCAACCGGCGCATCGGAAAAAACACTGCCTTTTCCCAATTCGGACTTGCCTGGGATCTACGGAGCTGGCGCCGTACAGACGCTGATGAATGTGCATGGCGTACTGCCTGGAAAACGAATCGTTATGCTTGGGGCTGGCAATATTGGCGTTATCGTAGCTTATCAGCTTTTGCAAGCGGGCGTAGAGGTGGCGGCCATTGTCGAAGGCGCTCCGGTTATCGGCAGTTATTGGGTGCATGCGTCGAAAGTCAGACGCTGCGGCGTTCCCATTTATACTTCGCACACGGTGGTGGCGGCGCATGGCAAAGAAAGCTTGGAAGCGGTGACCATCGGCAAGGTAGATGATAAATGGCAAGTAGTGCCGGGAAGCGAGCAAACGATAGAAGCGGACGGTTTATGTCTGTCTGTGGGGTTGTCGCCGCTGACGGAGCTTCTTTGGCAGGCGGGCTGCGATATGACTTTTGTGAGAGAACTGGGCGGCTATGTGCCGTGGCGGGACGCCAATTTAATGACGTCAAAAAAAGAAATCTTTGTCGCCGGCGATGTGGCGGGAGTGGAAGAAGCTTCAGCAGCCATGGTCGAAGGTAAAATTGCCGGGTTGTATGCGGCCTTTTCGCTGGGCATGCACTTGCCGGACTTTCAGCAGCAGTACCAGCAGGCGAAAGGGCAATTGGCCGCCTTGCGTTCCGGGCCGACAAGCGCCAAAGTTTGCAAGGGCTTATGTAAAGTAACCTTTGAGGAGGCGATGTAAAATGCTGTCGACAACCGGAATTCCGGACAAGGAGCAGATTGCAGCAGTGCTTCCTTGTGAAGCAAGAAAAAAAGAAGGCGCTGTAGCAATTATTGAATGCTACCAGGAGATTCCCTGCAACCCCTGCGCCGATGCGTGTCTGCGAGGCGCTATTACGGTGGATCCCATTCATGAGCGGCCTAAGCTGGACGCAGAAAAATGCAATGGCTGCGGCATCTGTTTAACCCATTGCCCTGGGCTGGCTATTGTTGTAACCGATTATCAATATAGTGAAACAGAAGCTTTATTAAAACTGCCTTACGAATTTTCACCCTTGCCTCAGGAGGGAGAGCTTCTGGCCGGCTGTAATCGCGAGGGGAAACCGATCGTTGACGTAAAAGTGCTTCGCGCGCAGCGCAGCGCTAATAAGACCCACGTACTTTGGCTAGCTGTGCCGAAAGAACAGGTGGACGAAGTTCGTTTTGTTCGCCGGAAGGAGGCAAAAGCATGAAAGACGAGACAATCATTTGTCGTTGCGAGGACATTTCCTTAGGAGAGATTCGCGAGCGCATTGCCAAGGGAGATCATTCGTTAGAGGAAGTGAAGCGTGCTTGCCGCTGCGGCATGGGACCCTGTCAGGGCCGGACGTGCATGCCTTTGATTGCGCAGGAAATCGCTACGGCAACAGGCCGGAAAGTAGAAGAAGTTGCACTGCCCACCTTCCGGCCGCCGACAGCGCCGATTTCTCTGGGTGTGCTGGCAGGAGGGACTGAGGATGAAAAGTAAAGCAGATGTGGTAGTCATCGGAGGCGGTGTTGTAGGCTGCTCGATTGCCTATAATTTGGCCCGCCTGGGCGCTGGTAAAGTAGTTCTTCTTGAAAAAGGATATCTCGCCAGCGGCGCTACGGGTCGTTGCGGCGCCGGCGTGCGCATGCAGTGGGGGACCGAAACCAACTGCCTTTTGTCTCGGGAAAGCGTCAGGATGTTTTCTCACCTGCCGGAGTATTTGGGAGTGGATGTCGATATTGAGTTTGAGCAAGGCGGCTATTTGCTGCTGGCGTATACGAAGAAAATGGAAGATCAGTTCCGAAAAAACCTGCAGCTGCAAAAACAACTGGGTATTGAAGCCTCTTGGGTGACGCCGGAAGAAGCGAAAGAAATCGTGCCGATGTTGAATACCGAAGGCATGCTGGGGGCGACTTTCTGCGCCGAAGACGGTCACTGCAACCCGTTTCGCGTTACCGAAGCCTATGCGGCGGCGGCGCGCAAGCAGGGCGTAGAGATTCGCACCTTTTGCGAAGTGACGGACATTGTTACCGAAGGATCTAAAATTGTGGCTGTGCGCACGGCGCAGGGCGATATTTTGACCGATACCGTTGTCAATGCCGCTGGGGGGCATGCTAAATGGGTGGGAAGAATGGCTGGAGTGGAACTGCCTATTTTCCCGGAACGGCACGAAATTTTGGTAACCGAGCCGGTGGAAGCCGTCATGGAACCCATGGTGATGAGCTTTTATCACAACCTGTATTGCCAGCAAAGTCCTCATGGCAGCTTCATTATGGGCATCGGTCATCCGGATGAGCCGGAAAGCTTGAATATGACCTCTAGCTGGCATTTCTTAGAGGCTATGGCGCAGCGCGTCACCAAGCTGCTGCCGCCGTTAGCCGGCTTGAAGGTGGTGCGCCAATGGGCGGGCGTGTACGATATGTGTCCGGATCGGACGCCTATTTTAGGCAGCGCTCCCTGTCAGCCGCGTTTCTTTACGGCCGCCGGTTTCAGCGGTCATGGTTTTATGATTTCTCCGATCACTGGCGAATTAATGGCGCAGCTGGTGCTGGGGCGGCAGACGACCCTGCCGGTAGACGTGTTCCGGGCGGAACGCTTTGAAGAAGGCGAATTGTTTGTCGAGCCCTCTGTGGTATAAAGCACAACTATAAATTGAAAAGGGGTTTAGAAGATGATTGAATACAAAAATGAAGCATTTACCGATTTTAGCCAAGAAGGAAATCGACAGCAAATGGAGGCGGCTTTGGCCAAAGTCGCTGCGGAAAAAGGCGCCTATTATCCGTTGATTATCGACGGCGAAGAAGTTAATACAGAAGCTCGTATTACCTCGTTGAATCCTTCGTTAACCAGCGAGGTAGTGGGAACGGTGGCCCGGGCGAACACGGACTTGGCGGAAAAAGCCGTGCAAGTAGCGGCGCGGACTTTTGAAAGCTGGAAACAAGTAGCGCCGCAGGTGCGGGCGTCTCTTTTGTTCAAGGCGGCAGCTATTTTACGGCGCCGTAAGTTCGAGTTTTCCGCTTGGCTGACGGAAGAAGCCGGTAAAACCTGGCCGGAAGCCGATGCTGATACGGCGGAAGCCATTGACTTCATGGAGTATTATGCACGCCAGATGCTGCAGTATGCCGAAGGCATGTCCGTGTATCCGTATCCGGGAGAAACCAATGAATGCGTGTATATTCCCTTGGGCGTCGGCGTGGTTATTCCGCCCTGGAATTTCCCCTTGGCTATTTTGGCGGGCATGACCGCTGCGGCGACGGTAGCAGGCAATACGGTTATCGTTAAGCCGGCCAGCGCTACGCCGGTAGTGGCTGCCAAACTGATGGAAGTTTGGGCGGAAGCAGGATTCCCGGCGGGGGTTATCAACTATCTTCCCGGCAGCGGCGGCACCATTGGCGACTACTTGACGACGCATCCTTTAGTGCGGTTCATTAACTTTACCGGCTCCAAGGAAGTGGGCCTGCGCATTAATAAGCTGGCCGCCGATGTAGCGCCCGGACAGAAATGGATTAAACGAGTGATCGCGGAAATGGGCGGCAAGGACGCCATTGTTGTCGATAGTGAAGCCAATCTGGAAGAAGCGGCGGCAGGTATTGTCGCCTCGGCCTTTGGGTTCCAGGGACAAAAATGCTCCGCTTGCTCTCGGGCCATTATCGTGGCTGACGTTTACGACGAAGTGCTGGCTAAAGTAGTGGCTAAAACTAAGACTTTGAAAGTAGGCTGCGCTGCGGATCCGGCGATGAACATGGGGCCTGTGGTGGACGAAAACGCCTATAAGAAAATCCTGGAATATATTGAGATCGGCCAAAGCGAAGGCAAGATTGTCGTTGGCGGCAAAGCCGGCGATGCGGCAGGTTATTTTATCGAACCGACAGTCATTGCCGATGTGGACGCCCATGCTCGCGTTGCGCAGGAAGAAATTTTTGGGCCGGTGTTGGCGGTGATTAAAGCCGAAGACTATGATCATGCCCTGGCGATTGCCAATGACACGGAGTATGGTTTGACTGGCGCTGTGTTTTCCCAGAATCGGGCCAAATTAGAGCAAGCTCGGCGAGATTTCCATGTAGGTAATCTCTATCTGAATCGTAAGTGCACCGGCGCTTTGGTCGGCGTACAGCCTTTTGGCGGCTTCAACATGTCCGGCACCGACTCCAAAGCGGGCGGCGCTGACTATCTGCTGTTGTTCATGCAGGCAAAATCCATTTGCGAAAGACTGTAATGGTAAGCAAGAAATAACCATATTTAGAAAAAAATGCTTGTAAAATGAATCGCAGACAAGTATAATGAAGATCAAATTAAAGATGTATTCCAGATAAGTGTATGAGGCAACGAGGCTTCTGGAAAGAACAGCATGCTGTTTTTTCCAGAAGCCTTTCTTTTTTTGCAGATGCCCTAAGCGGCATGGAATGAGAAGCGCAATGTAATGCAAGAAGACGCGGTGAGAGGAGGAATGGCAGGCAGTGACGAGTGGTCTTGAAACAAGAACGTAGGTGAAAGGGAGAGAAGCGTATGATGAAAATGGGAAAAATGAAAAAGATGGCAGCCCTCCTAAGTGCGTTGGCGCTGACTACTGGATTGATTGCCGGCTGTGGAGGCTCTTCCAGCAAAGACATTAAAATCGGCGTGGTATACGAGCTGACAGGCAATACGGCTTCCTTCGGGACGGCGGCGGCTAACGGCGCAAAGCTGGCTTTTAAGGAAATCAACGCGAATGGCGGGGTGCTGGGCAAGCAGATTCAGCTGGTTGTCGCCGACAATAAAGGAGAGCCTTCAGAATCCTCCAACGCGATGACCAAAGTTATCAGCCAAGATAAGGTTGTGGCCGTAACGGGCTTCACTACCAGCTCCAACGGCATTGCCGCTTCCAGTGTGGCGGAAGCCAACAAAATTCCTTTCGTAGCAGCAGCAACGACCAATCCCAAGGTAACTATTAATGAAGCGTCCGGTAAAGCCAAAGACTACACCTTCCGCGTTTGCTTCATCGATCCCTTCCAGGGGACGGTAGGCGCCAACTTTGTTCTTAACACCTTGAAAGCCAAAAAAGCGGCGATCATGGTTGATAACTCCAGCGATTACAGCAAAGGCCTGGTAGCGGTCTTCAAACCGGCTTATACTGCCGGCGGCGGCACGGTAGTGGCTGAAGAAGCGTACTTGCAGAAAGATCAGGACTTCAAAACCATCCTGACCAACATCAAAGCGGCTAATCCTGATGTCATCTACTTGCCTGGCTACTATGAAGAAGTAGGCAAAATCGTGAAGCAGGCTCGTGAACTAGGTATCACGGCTTCCTTTGTCGGCGGGGACGGCTGGGATTCTCCCAAGCTGGCTGAAATCGGCGGCGGGGCTGCTCTAAATAATACGTACTTCACCAATCACTACTCGGTAGAAGATAAGAGCCCCAAATCTCGCGCTTTTGTAGAAGCGTACCAGAAAGAATACGGCCAATTGCCGGATGCCATGGCGGTTCTTGGTTATGACGCCGCTTATGCTTTGGTTGACGCCATCAAGCGCGCCGGCAGTGCAGAACCGCAGAAAATTCGCGAAGCCCTGGCGGCTACGAAAAACTTCCCTGCTGTTACTGGCGACCTGACTTTGAATGAAAAGCATGACGCCGTGAAGAGCGCTGTTATCATTGAAATGAAAGACGGCAAACAGGTTTACCGTGAAACCATCAAACCTTGATAGAATGACTTGTCGATTTTCATAAAGCCTCCGAATCCGCTAGCATGGATTTTGGAAATAAGAAACCGGCGTCACAAAATCGTGATGCCGGTTTCTTGTTACGCTTTACTTCTTTTCTCTTGTTCAAATTTCGTTCCTTGTCCCTCGCCGCTCTTGTCTCCGTTCCTCGTATAAGGAGAGCAAATCAGTGGGTTCGTCGCTTTTAGATACCCAATCGGGCGCTTGTTCCTTGCATTTAGTTACCGCCGCTTGCAGGTCGTAAAAGACTTCCCATTTCGCCTTAACTAAAGATGGGCCGGTCAGGCGCAGCAAGTAGGCCGGATGGTAGGTGGCAATGGCCGGAATACCGTATTTGGTTTCGAACCACTGGCCGCGGTCTTTGGTAATGCGCCCATGGGGATCTTTTAGATATTTTAAGGCTACGCTACCTAAGGCGATAATCACTTTTGGCTGTACCAGGCTGAGCTCTTCGTCTAACCAGCGGCTGGCGCAAAAAGCGCCTTCTTCAACCGTCGGGGTGCGATTGCCTTTGGGACGGCATTTTAGGACATTGGTGGTGTAGACGCAATTGCGTGTGACGCCTACGCTCCAGAGAGCCTTATCTAAGAGTTTGCCTGAAGGGCCTACCAAGGGTACGCCGTACTCGTCCTCGACGCCGCCGGGGCCTTCGCCGACAATAGCCAGCGGGCTGGTAATGCTGCCGTTGCAGGAAGTAGGGCCGATGGCATCCTTGCAGAGAGGGCAGGCGCTGCATTGCAGCAAAGCCTCTTCTAAATTCTCGTGGCTGGGAAAAGACATGGAATCACCTCGTAGTAAAAGTGTTATTCTTTCTTAACTTCGACCATATACCTGGTTTTCCTTTACAAAGGAAAGAACATTATTGTAAAATGGGAAAGTACATAGCAAGCAAAAATAGCCACTTCCGCTGAGGAAGGATGCGTTTCGGCACTCTCAGGCGGGGGTGTCATTTTGCTGTCAGGAGGTTCAGCTGTCATGTTGGATATGAAATTTGTGCGGGAAAATCCCGAAGCGGTGCTGGCAGGATTGCAGAAAAGAGGCAGCGCCTTAACGCTTGATGATTTTCTGGCCTTGGAGAAAAAACGCCGGGAAGTCTTGACGGAAGTGGAAGCGCTGAAAAGCCGGCGCAATACGGTCTCCCAAGAGATTAGCCGACTGAAAAAAGCCAAAGAGGACGCCGAGGCTTTGATTTTGGAAATGCGCAGCGTTGGAGAAAAAATCTCCGAACTCGACGAGACGGTGCGCCAGGTGGAAACGGAGCTGAAGGAGATTCTGCTCAGTATTCCTAATTTGCCCCATGCTTCCGTGCCGGTGGGCCGGGATGAAGCGGACAATCCGGAAGTACGCCGTGTAGGCGAAGTGCCGTCTTTTGCCTTTGAACCGAAAGCCCACTGGGATTTAGGCGAAGACCTGGGAATTCTTGATTTTGAGCGTGGCGCCAAAGTGACCGGAGCTCGCTTTACGTTTTACCGGGGCTTGGGAGCGCGCCTAGAGCGGGCTTTGATTAATTTTATGTTGGACGTGCATACCCGCGAACACGGTTATACCGAATTTTTCCCGCCCTTTATTGCGAACAAGGAAAGCATGACCGGTACTGGACAGTTGCCGAAATTTGCTGAAGACATGTTTAAGCTGGAAGGCTTGGACTACTATCTGATTCCGACAGCAGAAGTGCCGATTACGAACTTGCATCGCGGCGAAATTTTGGACGCCAAGGATCTGCCTAGGTATTACACCGCCTACAGCGCTTGTTTCCGCGCGGAAGCTGGTTCGGCTGGCAGGGATACCCGGGGCATTATCCGGCAGCATCAGTTTAACAAGGTGGAAATGGTTAAATTCTGCCTGCCGGAAAACTCTTATGACGAACTGGAAAAACTGGTGGGCAATGCCGAACGTATTTTGCAGCTGTTGGAATTGCCGTATCGGGTGATTACTCTTTGCAGCGGCGACATCGGCTTTTCTTCGGCCAAGACCTATGATTTGGAAGTGTGGCTGCCTAGCTTTAACACCTACCGGGAGATTTCCTCGTGCTCTAACTTTGAGGATTTCCAGGCGCGCCGGGCGGACATTAAATTCCGTCGGGACGCGAAGTCTAAACCGGAGTATGTGCATACATTGAATGGCTCCGGCCTGGCCATTGGCCGGACTGTAGCGGCCATTTTGGAAAACTATCAGCAGGCTGACGGTTCGGTATTGGTACCAAAAGTACTGCGCGCCTTTATGGGCGTAGATGTGATTCAGCCTTAAACTCAAAAAAAGCTCCGCAGGCGCGGAGCTTTTTTTATTCTCTGAAAAACTCTTTTTCCCAAGAGATTGCTGACAAGTATTTTGGGGCCAGCTGGCTCGAAGGCAGCTGGAGCTGTCGGCTGTACTGCAATACTTGCGGCCAGTCGCCTTTTTCGTAAGCAATAACCAGATCCAGCAGCTGGCGCAGTGTGTTGGGGTGGCCTAGCAAAGCTTGGCAGACATCGTCTGGAA
>NZ_JAQUZF010000120.1:2370-6936 GCF_028691475.1 Anaeromusa sp. | reverse complement strand
GAACCAGCAGCCGATCCGAACGCCAAGATGAACCCGGACGATATCGCCGCTCTCTTTGCGTCCATGCAAGGCGAGCCGGAGAAAGCGGAAGAGCCTCCTGTCGCAGAAGCTGCGCCCGAAGCGACTCCTGCTGCACCGTCAGCCGATCCGAACGCCCAAATGAGCCAGGACGACATCGCGGCGCTCTTGGCCTCCATGCAAGGTGAACCGGAAAAAGAGGAAGAACCTCCTGTCGCAGAAGCTGCAACCGAAGCGCCTCCTGCCGCACCTCCAGCTGACCCAAACGCCAAGATGAACCAAGACGACATTGCAGCACTCTTGGCCTCTATGCAAGATAATGAAGAAAAAGCAGAAACTCCGGCAGGTCCTGAAGCAGAAAACGAAACGTCCGTCCCCGAGGCAGCACTACCTACAGAGCCTTCATCAACAGATCCAGAAACCGGAAAAAGCATGTCCCAAGACGAAATTGAAAAGCTTCTTTCCGATTTGGGGCCGCTCGATCAATCAGAGCAAGAAGCGACTGCCGAAGCGACGCCTAAACTGGATGATACTCAACCAGTGCCTATCTTGCCCGACGCAGCAGCCGCTGCTGTTGAAGCGGCCGTTGAGGAAACGTCATCCTCAACTCCGTCTCTCCCAGGACGCTTCGCTGCCTTCTTAGTTCTACTTAAAGCACAGTTTGCAAAACTGCCTTTTCGCAAACGCGCTGCTGCGCCGGAAGCCCCAGAAGCAACCCCAACCAAGAGCAAAGCCACCGCTATCTCCGCCGGTGAAGAAGACGACACAAGCGCCCGCAAGCTCAGCTTCAAGGCGATCGCGGCCACAACCTTGCTTTTACTGCCGCTGGTAGTCCTCGCAGGCTACTATTTAGGCGTAAAGCAGCACGGCCCGGATGACGCCGCAACGCTGGCGCCCAAGGAAGCGCTGTCCCAAAAAGGCGTCTCTTTCAGTCAACAATCCTTTGTCGAAAACGCAGAGCGCGGCAATTTGGCCGTAGCCGGACTTTTTCTAGAAGCAGGCATGTCGCCGGAAGTATTCCGCGCCTTTGACGGCTACACACCTCTGATTGCCGCCTCCGAATCGGGCCGCCTGGCGACAGTGGAACTTTTGTTGAACCACGGCGCCAATGTAAATGCCATTGATAAAGACAAACAAACCGCGCTTATGCGCGCGGCTGCAGCCGGCCGACTTGATGTCGTGCGTCTTTTAATTGACCGCGGCGCCGACCTATCCCGCAAAGACAAATTAGGTCAAACCGCCTTGCGCTTAGCTGCCAACCGCAACCAAGGAGCTGTTGTGCAATGGCTTCGTTCGCTCAATGCGCCGGACGAAGGTCCAGCCGCCGGAACACCGCCGGCCCCGCCTCCGGAACTAGCAACAGCGAAGCCCTCCAACGTACCGGACAGCCAAATTGCTCCGTCATTGCTCTTGGCAAACGGCCAAGCCGGTCCCATAAAAATCGGCTTGGGCTTGGCTGGCATTCGCAGCGCCTACCCGGAAGCCAAAATCAGTCCCGATGAAATCTACATCGGTGATCGCCGCTATCAAATTTTGAATATCTATCCAGACCCGCGCGATACTACCCCGGCGCTTTCTATCACCCTCAGTCCTTCCCGCTCCGTTTTGAGCATCGACGTCTATTCCTCTACGTTCCGCACCACTAAAAACATCGGCGTCGGCTCCACGCTAGGCGAGCTGCGCCAAAGCCATACGTTGAAAGCGATTCGTTATATGGACGGCTCGTTCCTTGCTACTGCCAGCGATACTAATGTTCTCTTTGAGCTTGGAGTTTCTGTCGAATCATTGCCCACGGAGTGGCTGCAAGGCAACCCCGAAAACACCTTGCCTAACAACCTCAAAATCAGCCGCATCATCGTGCAGCAGTAAGGCATAGGGAGAGTAAACAAGAGTCGTGAGAGTCACGGAGGGCTCGCACGAGGGTTACGGGGCATGATGTTTTTAATGAAATTTTCAGCGCTTCTCCTACGTACCCTCCCGTGACTCCGATTCTCTTGTTCACTATCATTTAGCAAAAAAGAAAACCCCTTGGCAAAAGCCAAGGGGTTACATTGCAACTATATTCAAGCTTGAATGTCGAGGTTTTCTCCCAGACCAGGAATAGCCGGCATCAGCATATCCAATTCACGGCCAGCCTGTTCTGTGCCATTATCCATGGCTTTTTTCATAATGGAAATTCCAACTTGGTCCTGAACTCGACTTTGACTCATCGACATGGACAAAAGAGCGATATCCATTCGCCACCTCCTTACTGTCCAACAACATCTTCCTACTATTTATTATACCATAATCACCCCTTTAAATTCACTGTCTTTTTCGGAGGCTATTTATTATGAACACAATTACTTTGCCTATCGGCTGGGATACGCTGCAGCTTTGGATGCTGCCTGCAGCGATCATCCTTATTTCTCTTTTAACGGGCATCTTGCTCAACCGCTTGGTATCGCAGCGCTTGCGCGCCATTCCTCTTTCCGAGTCCATGGAGCAGGCCCACGAGCTTTTTGTCCATGCTTTTCGCGGCATCCCCATTCTCTGGTCCCTCATGGGCGGTATTTATCTGACTACACGCACCGTATCGCTGTCCACGAATATCCAGCAGTTTTTAGCCAGTGCGCTTTTAGCCCTGGTTTTGCTCTCCGCTACGTTAGTAGCCGCCCGCATTGTCGGCGGTTTAGCCACCCTGTATGCTAAACGCGCCCAAACCATTCTACCTACCACTTCCATCTTGGTCACGATTGCCGAAGTGTTCGTATTCCTCCTCGGCGCCCTAATCACCTTAGAATCATTGGGTATTTCCATTACGCCCATTCTCACCGCCTTAGGCGTCGGCGGCTTAGCCGTGGCTCTGGCCCTTCAGGATACCTTGGCCAACCTCTTCGCCGGTCTTAGCATTTTATTCTCCCGCCAACTCCGTCCTGGCGATTATATTTGCCTCAGCACTAAGGAAGAGGGCCATATTAGCGACATCAACTGGCGCAGCACCACCATCCGCACGCTCAGTCAGCAGACTGTCATCATTCCCAACGTCAAAGTCGCCCAATCCATTATTACCAATTATTCCTTCCCCAGCCCCCAATTATCCGTCGTCATTCCCGCTTCTGTCGCCTATGACAGCAATCTGGAACAAGTCGAGGCAATCACGCTGGAAGAAGTCAACGCTGTGCTGCGCGAAACCATGGAATCGCC
Organism: Anaeromusa sp.; assembly: GCF_028691475.1. Lineage (NCBI taxonomy): Bacteria > Bacillati > Bacillota > Negativicutes > Selenomonadales > Sporomusaceae > Anaeromusa > Anaeromusa sp. The sequence continues at coordinate 3,732 of NZ_JAQUZF010000120.1, read as the reverse complement.
GCCGCAAGAAGAACCGTTGATTCGTTTCCACACCTTCGGCGATTCCGGCATCGCCTTCAACATTATCTTTACCGTACATGAGTACAGCGAGCTTTCCCCTTTACGGCACGCTTTAATTAAGCGCTTGATTAAGCGCTACCGCCAGGAAGGCATTGTCATTCCTTATCCTACCCAGGAAGTATATCTGAAGAATCATTAACAGCAGGCGCGTTTTATCTCGCCCTTGCATTTTCTTTTTCTAGGCGCTATACTAGATAAGTCAAGTTGGCAGTTGCCGCTTGAACCTTCTGCTCCGTTCCGTTGAAGCGGGGCCATCAGTCCAAAGGAGGTGATTTCGTGAGAAAGTACGAAGTCATGTTTATCATCAAGTCGCAGGAAGAAGAAGCTACCAACGCTGTCATTACCAAGTTCGAGAACCTGATCAAGAACAACGGTGGTGAAGTCGTCAAAATTGACCGTTGGGGTAAAAAACGCCTGGCGTACGAAGTGAAGAAGAATCTCGAAGGTTTCTACTGCCTGATCCACTTCACTGCAGAACCCGCCGTCGTTGCTGAACTCGATCGTGTACTGAAGATTACTGAAGACGTTATCAAGCACATGATTGTCAAGCAAGAGGCATAATCCAGGAGGAACATCATGAACAAGGTGATACTGGTAGGTCGTCTCGCCCAGGATCCGGAAGTGCGTTATACCGCTACCGGCAAGGCCGTCGCCACATTCTCGCTGGCTGTCAGCCGCCGGGTTGGGCAAGGCCAAGAAAGCACTGACTTTATTCCCATCGTTTCATGGGAGAAGCTGGCTGAAATCTGTGGCAACAATCTCACCAAGGGCCGTCGTATCCTCGTTGAAGGCCGTCTGCAAATTCGTTCTTACGAAGCGCAGGATGGGCAGAAACGTCGCGTCGCTGAAGTTATCGCACAAAACATTGAATTTCTTGACAGCAACCGCGCACCGGGTACTTCCGGTGAAAGCAGCGCTGCTGGCAACAGCCAAAACAATCAAAGCAGCAATCAGCAAGACGGCTTCGGCTTCGGGCCAAGTATCCCTGAAGAAGACATTCCATTTTAAAGGGGGTTTCAGCAGTGAGACGGGAAAGAGGCAGAAAACCGAAAAAGAAAATTTGCAGCTTCTGCGTGGATAAAGTGACCAGCATCGATTACAAAGATATCGTGAAATTGCGTCGCTATACCACCGAGCGTGGCAAAATCCTTCCCCGCCGCATCTCCGGCAACTGCGCCAAGCATCAGCGTCAGCTGACTTTGGCCATCAAACGGGCGCGTAACATCGTCCTGTTGCCCTTCACGGCGGAGTAAGAACTACTTATAAGAAAACCCGGCAGCGTTTACGCAGCCGGGTTTTTTA
>NZ_JAQUZF010000120.1:0-2270 GCF_028691475.1 Anaeromusa sp. | reverse complement strand
CGCCGCTCCTTGCTCAGAATTGACCATCACCAGCGACACTCCCAGCGAATCAAACCACTCCGGCTGGTATTTCTCAATCCCCCAATAATCGGCGATCGTCACATCCGAGGCCCGCTGCACATCGGTAAAACGGCAGCAAGAACAGGATGGGCGCGTAATGGCCTTCACTTTAAAAAACAGCTCATAAAACCGGTCATCCTCCCGCAGCACCGTTTCGCCGTCCAAGGAAAATAGGAATCCTTTATTACTGTTAGCCCGGCTCCAGCCGTCTTTTTTCGAGCGAAACTGCACATGGGTCAGCTTGCCGGTATTCTCCTTTTCCAATAGCGTTTTATAGGCCTCCCAGATGTACGGGCTGGGAATGCTATGGCAAATCAGATCACATACATAAAGATTAGGCAGCAGCGGCGAACCTTGTAAAAAAGAACGCAACCCCGCCGTTTGGCAAGGAGTGCCGCTAAAGAGCACCTTGCGGCCCTTTTGCAAGTCCTCCTTAACCTGTATAAAGGTTTCTCCTAAATCACTTTGGACATACTTAGAAATACGCATACGATCTCGCTGCGCCGCCGTTTCCGCCCGTTTATGCGCAACACGAAACGTCTCGTCATAGTCGGCTCCATACACAACACCGCCCTGCCGTAGCACAGCATCCGAGAGTGCAGTAAAGGCGCCGCCGGAAGTGGATTGCTCCAACACCTCGCGCGAGCGATGACGGGCCGCATAAAATCGCGGCGGCCCTGCCTCTTTGAAATGACCGTCTTGTTGAAAAGGACAGCGCACCTTACATACGCCGCAATCAATGCAGTTTTCCTGCTGAATGTCCGGATATAAGAAACCTTCCTCATCTGCTTGCATGGCAATAGCCCCTTGAGGGCAAAGCCAAGCGCAGGCGCCACAGCCGGAACAATCTGTCTTATTTCCATAGACTCTTTCCATGCTCTACACACCGCCCTCTGGCCGCGCTTACCTTATTTACGCCAGCCCCATTTTCACCGCCATCACCAACAATAAAAAGCCGGTAACCGCCTTAATCCGGCATTGGATTTGGGGATGCAACAACCGTTCTCTAAGGCGCGAAACCAAAAAGATAAAGCATGCATACCATCCCAGCAACAAACCGACAAAAATCAGCGTCAACACCCAAACTTGCATTAATAGACTATAGGAATCATTCATATACTGTGGAAAGATCGACAGAAAAACAAACGCAGCCTGCACATTCAAAATATTGCTGCCGAAGCCTTTCAAAAAAGAATACCACAATGATTCCGTCGGCGCAGTACCCTTCTCGCCGCTTTCAGGCGATAAGGTCTGTCCCTGTAAAAGCCAGGCGCTCCTCAAGCTAGCCAACGCCAAAAACAACAAATAGGCCATACCGAGCCAACGTATCCAATTATGCAGTTGCGGCGACTCCCTCAAAAGCAGCATCAAGCCTAACCCGGATAAAAGCGCATAGACAAACATAGAAACCGCTACACCCATAACATTGCAAACCGCTGCCCGTTTACCAAGTACAAGACCCGACTGCAGCACCAATACCTGATTAGCACCAGGAGAAACAATCATCAACAAAACAAGTATAACAAAAGAATACAGTTCTCCTTGCCCAAACACAAAAGCACTCCTTTAAACCGTTTATACCAACTGCAACTGCATAGACTCCGGCACCATTTGCCGAAGATGCTCTTGCAACCGCCGCATCTCAAAAGCTTCCCAGGCCTCTTTTAGCGCAGCCCGCTCATCAATAAACGCATAAAACCAAAAGAAAGAATTCATTCCATGCAACAGTTGCCGCAGTTCCAGCTGCAAGCCCTCATCCAACGTAAGCGCAAAGTCTTCAAGCCACCGTTGCATCACGTCCCGAGTAATAGGCTTAATGTACACTAAATCACCGCCAGCCTCCCCCTTGTAAACAACCTGGCCAGAACTTAAATCAAGAAACGCTTTTCTCCCCCCCCTGCTGTGGCATAAGGCCGTCAGCCAATTCCTTAATGCGCACCTGCACAAGATTCTTAGGGGAATGATCATGCTGCCCGCTCTGCGTCATCTGCCGCCTCCATTGAGAAACATCCTAACCATTGATTTGGTTTTATTGTACATTGACATATTTCTAATGTAAAATGAATAAACGAGATACGATTAATTCATTTTATTTATAGGTGATGTATGCAACATTATGAGTTGGAAGTATTTTTGACTCTCGAAAAAACACGCTCTTTTACCAAAACAGCGGAGCTGCTGCACTTGTCTCAGCCCGCTATCAGTCATCG